>NZ_JBHTTQ010000030.1:0-73096 GCF_042794475.1 Streptomyces sp. NPDC056527 | reverse complement strand
GATGTCATCGGCGGGCCGGCCCTCGCGGACATCCGTGCGATCAGAGGGGCAACCCGGCGTAGTTCTGCGCCAGTTCGGCCGCGGCATGCGGCGAGGTCGCGATCCGCTCCAGCTGGGAGAGCTGGAGCCGGGTGTCGAAGGGCGGCTGACCGGGATCGGTGTGCAGCGTCGTCGTCATGAAGTACGAGAAGTGCTCGGCCCGCCAGACCCGGCGCAGACAGGTGTCGGAGTACGCGTCGAGCAGCTCCGTGGAGCCGGTCGCGTACCGATGGGCGAGGGCCCGCGCCAGGACGATCACGTCGGCCGCGGCGAGGTTGAGCCCCTTCGCGCCGGTCGGCGGGACGATGTGCGCCGCGTCCCCGGCGAGCAGCAGCCGCCCGTACCGCATCGGCTCGGTCACCGAACTGCGCATCGGCAGCACCGACTTCTGTATGACCGGGCCGCGCTCCAGCCGCCACCCGGGCTCGTCGCGGAGCGCGAACCGGGCGTCCAGCTCGTCCCAGACGCGCCGGTCGGACCAGTCGGCCGGATCGGTGCCGTTCGGCACCTGGAGGTAGAGCCGGCTCACGGCCGGCGACCTCATGCTGGCCAGCGCGAAGCCGCGCTCGGAGTGGGCGTAGATCAACTCGTCGTACACGGGCGGGGCTTCGGCGAGGATGCCGAGCCAGGAGTACGGATACGTCCGCTCGTACGTCGTGCGCTCCGACTCGGGCACCGCCGTGCGCGCGACCCCGTGGTAGCCGTCGCAGCCGACGACGTAGTCGCACGTCAGGGTCTGTTCGCGACCCTCGTGGGTGTAGCGGATCGACGGGCGGTCCGTGTCGACGCCCTCCACCGCCCGCACCTGCGCGCCGAACAGCAGGGGCCCTCCCTCGGCGATCCGGAGAGCGATCAGGTCCTTGACCACCTCCGTCTGCGCGTACACCCAGACCCGGCGTCCCTCGGCGAGCGAGGGGAGGTCGATCCGGTGGGCACGCCCGTCGAAACGCAGCTCGATGCCCTCGTGGGGCAGGCCCTCGGTGTCGAGCCGTGCCCCGGCTCCGGCGGCGCGCAGGGCGTCGACGGTGGCCTGTTCGAGGATTCCGGCGCGCTGGCGCCGCTCGACATAGGCGCGGTCGCGGGATTCCAGGACCACGCAGTCGACACCGGCGTTGTGCAGCAGACGGGCGAGCAGCAGCCCGGAGGGGCCGCCGCCGATGATCCCGACGGTGGTGTGCATGAGCTCTCCGTGTTCGTATAGTGAAATAAACTTCACTCAAGAGTGGGCTGAGTCTGCGCCCGCCGCGGTCGACTGTCAACGCCCGGCGTGGACACACCGGGCCCCCTCCGTCGTCTTTCATTACGGTGTCCCCAGGATCCGTCAGGGAGAGTCCATGCCATCGACCGAAACCGCTCCGGCGCCGGACGCGCCGCACGAGCCGGACGTCCCGCAGGAAGCCGTCGCCCCGCTGATACGCGGCCTGGCCGTGCTGCGCCGACTCACCGACGCCGACGGGGCGCTCAGCCTCAGCGAGCTGGAGCGCACCACGGGTCTGGCCCGCTCCACCGTGGACCGGGTGACCGGCACGCTCGCGCGCATGGGATACGTACGCCTCGACGGCCGTGACGTCTTTCTCGCCCCCCACCTGATGGAACTCGGCAACGCGTATCTGGCCGCGCTCGGACTGCCGGGCCTGCTCGGCCGCCACGCCGACGCGCTCGCCGACGAGCTCGACGAATCGGTCTCCCTCGCGGTCGCCGACGGCGACGGCATCCGCTTCGTCCATCAGGCCACCCGTCGGCGCGCCATGTCCCTCAGCTTCCGCATCGGTGACCTGTTGCCCGCCGAACGTACCGCCCCGGGGGCGCTGTTCGCCGCGGACTGGGCCGGGGCGGAGTGGGATCGCTGGCGAACCCGCAGGGCCGCCGACCCGCGGAGCGCCGGCTTCCCCGCCGTACCGCCCGGAAGCGGGCCGGACGAGAGGGAGTTCGCGGCCTCGGCGGCGCGGGCGGCGGAGCGCGGCTGGTCGATGGACGACCAGCTCATCGAGCCCGGCCTGGTCGCCCTGGCCCTGCCCCTACGGGACGCGCGGGGCGCCGTCGTCTGTGTGGCGAGCGTCGTCAGCCACACCAGTCGCCACACCGCCGACTCGCTGCGCGAGGCCATGCTGCCCCGGCTGCGGGCCGCCGTCGCGTCGTGGGAAGCCCTGCTGCGCGAGCATGCCGAGGGGCCGACCGGCCGACGGGCGCCCGGTGACGCGGCGGCACAGGGCCCCGGGCCCGGTGCGCCGGGCCTCGGCGCAGGTCCGGACCGCGCGGCGAAGGCGTCTCCCGGACCCGGTCTCGCCGACTGGACCCATGCCTCGAAGCAGGAACTCGGCCGCGGGTTCATCGAGTCCCTGGCCCGCGGCCTCACGGTCCTCACCGCCTTCGGCGAGGACCGCTCCGCGCTGCCCCTGACCGCCGTGGCCGAGGCCACCGGGCTCGCCAGGGCCACCGCCCGGCGCGCCCTCATCACGCTGGAGCACCTGGGCTACGTCAGCGCCGAAGGGAGGCTGTTCCGGCTCACGCCCCGGGTGCTCGGGCTCGGCTTCCCCCACCTCTCACGGATGCCGCTCCCGCAGATCGCGGCCCCGCATCTGGCCGAACTGTCCGGGCGCGTCCACGACTCGGCCTCGCTGGCGGTGCTCGCCGGTGCCGACGTCCGCTACACCGCCCGGGTCGCCACCCGCCGCGTCATGAGCGTGCATATCACCGTGGGCACCCGCTTCCCCGCCCATGTCACCTCCCTGGGCCGGGTGATCCTCGCCGACCTGCCGCCCGAGGCACGCACCGCGTGGCTGGAGTCCATCGAGCCCGAGGCCCTGACCCCGTACACCGTCACCTCCCGCGCGGAGCTAGCCGCGGTCCTGGAGCGCGTACGGGAGCAGGGGTACGCCCTCGTCGACGAGGAACTGGAACAGGGGCTCCGGTCCATCGCCGTCCCGGTGCGCGATCGCGCGGGCGTCGTGGTGGCGGCCGTCAACGTGGCCATGCACAGCAGCCGTCGCAGCGTGGCGGAGTGCGTCGGGGACGTCCTGCCCGAGCTGCGCGCCGCGGTCGCCGGGATCGAGGGCGACCTGCGGACGGCGGGGCGGTTCGCCCACGTGTCGGAGGCCTGAGCGCCGCTGAGGACCGGCTGCGATCAGGAGGACCTCAGCAGCGTCCTCGCACGCCCCGCGAGCAGAGGCATCAGGTTCTCTCGCCATGTGTCGAGCGAGACCATGCCGCTGGACATGCCGCCGTGGGCGTACGGCTTGCGGTACACGGACGACGCCGGGTCGCCGACGAGATCGACCCCCACGAGCTCGTTGAACGTCGTCCGCAGGAGTTCGACCGCTTCGCGGAGCGACGCCGGTATCTCCGTATCGGAGAGCCGGTCGCGAAGGGCCCGCCAGACGTAGGGGTCGCCGCGCAGGCCCCACCTCTCCGGCTCCGGATCGAAGAGACAGGCCATTGTCACCGCTGCCGCGTCATCGTGTGCCATGCCGGAAGTCTCGCAGAGCCCCGCCCCTGACCCGCGCGGGGGAGGCCCCTCGCAATCGGCGCCGGCGCATGGCCTCCTGGCGGCATCGGGATGGGCCCGGAGGCGGGAGGGTCGCCCCGCTCAGGACGCGACCGGCTCCGCCGGGTCGCGCAGACGCTCCGCCGCGTCCGAAACCCGCAGGAGCAGGTTCATGAACTGTGCCTGTTCCTCGGCGGAGAGCGGGGCGAGGAACACCTGGTTCATCCGGGCCGTCCGCACCGTGAGCCTGCGGTGCGTCCGCTCCCCGTCCTCGGTCAGCCGCAGCAGGAATCGCCGGCCGTCCTCCGGGTCGCGCACCTTGTCGAGCAGCCCGCGCCGGGTGAGCCGGCTGACGACCTCGGCGATGGTGGAGCGGTCGAGGCCCACGCGTTCGCCCACGGTCCGCTGATCGAGGCCGGGCTCGGCCGTCAGGGCGTTCAGGACGCCGAACTGCGGAGAGGTGATCTCCTCCGAGACCATCGTGGTCCAGAGCAGGTGGTGCGCCTGCTGGAGCCGCCGGGCCAGGTGCCCGGGATGGGTGGTCAGATCCACCGCGGCCATCGTCTGCCTCCGGTTGATTTCGTTGGTGTACTGAACAATACGCGCCCTCCGATGGTTGCCCGGGCCGCTATTGACGGCCGTCGGGTCCGGTGCCAGCATGACGGCATTGAATCGAATGCTCAGTGCACTGACTAATTGGTGATGGAGTCGGAGGCTTCTCGTATGGACAAGGTGGTGGCCACCGCCGCCGAGGCGGTGTCCGACATGGGAGACGGAGCGTCAGTCGCCGTGGGCGGCTTCGGTCTCAGCGGAGTGCCGAACGTGCTGATCGGCGCGGTGCACGCGCGCGGAGTCGGCGACCTGTGTGTCGTGTCGAACAACTGCGGGGCGATGGACTCCGGTCTCGCCGTGCTGCTGTCCGCCGGGCGGATCGCCCGGGTGACGGGCTCGTACATCGGGTCGAACAAGGAGTTCGCGCGGCAGTACCTCGCCGGCGAGCTGGAGGTCGAGCTGATCCCACAGGGCACGCTCGCCGAGCGGCTGCGGGCCGGCGGCTGCGGCATCCCCGCCTTCTACACCCCCGCGGGCGTCGGCACCCAGGTCGCCGAGGGCGGCCTGCCCTGGCGCTACGACGGTGCCGGCGGGGTCGCGCTGGCCTCGCCGCCCAAGGAGGTGCGCGCGTTCGACGGGGTCGAGCACGTGCTGGAGCACGGCATCCGCACGGACTTCGCACTCGTCCGCGCGGCCCGCGGCGACCGGCACGGGAACCTGGTCTTCAACAAGTCGGCCCGGAACTTCAACCCGCTCGCCGCGATGGCCGGGAAGGTGACGATCGCCGAGGTCGAGGAGCTGGTCGAACCGGGCGGTATCGATCCCGACGAGGTCCATCTGCCCGGCGTCTTCGTCCAGCGGGTGGTCGCCCTGACCTCCGAACAGGCCCGGGACAAGGGCATAGAGAAGAGGACCACGCGATGAGCTGGACCCGAGAGCAGATGGCCGCCCGGGCCGCCCGCGAGCTGAAGGACGGTCAGTACGTCAACCTGGGCATCGGCCTGCCGACCCTGATCCCCAACCACCTCCCCGAGGGCGTGGAGGTGGTCCTCGAGTCGGAGAACGGCATCCTCGGCACCGGGCCCTTCCCGGCCGAGGGCGAGGTCGACCCCGATCTCATCAACGCCGGCAAGGAGACCGTCACGGTCCTGCCCGGTGCCTCGTACTTCGACTCCGCGCTCTCCTTCGGGATGATCCGGGGCGGCCACATCGACGTCGCCGTCCTCGGCGCCATGCAGGTCTCGGCGCGCGGAGACCTCGCCAACTGGGCCGTGCCGGGCAAGCTCATCACCGGAATCGGCGGGGCGATGGACCTCGTGCACGGCGCCCGGACCGTCATCGTCGTGATGACCCACACCGCCAAGGACGGCACCCCGAAGATCGTCGAGGAGTGCACCCTCCCGCTGACCGGACGGGGCTGCGTCGACCGGATCGTCACCGACCTCGGCGTCCTCGACGTCACCGACGACGGACTGGTCCTCGTCGAGACCGCACCCGGCGTCGACCCCGCCGACGTCCTCGCCAGGACGGCCGCAGAGGTCCGCCGCGCCGTCGACACCCCCGCCCGCCGACACTGACCCCGGGAATCCTCATGGCCCTCACCCAGTCGGACATCGACACCGAGATCGACGAGCTCCAGAGCGCGTACGACAAGGAGCGGGCCGCCGGCGCCGCGCCCCGCAGCCACCCGGCCCGCGACTACGCCCCGTACCGCAGCTCCCTCCTCCGCCATCCCCACCAGCCGCTGGTCGCCGTCGACGGCGGCGACCCCGAGACGGTGGAGCTCTCCGGCCCCGTCTTCGGGCCGACCGACATCACCGAGACCGACAACGACCTCACCCGGCAGCATGCGGGCGAGCCCCTCGGCGAGCGCATCACCGTCTCCGGGCGCCTGGTCGACCGGACCGGCCGTCCCGTGCGCGGTCAGCTCATCGAGCTGTGGCAGGCCAACGCCTCCGGCCGCTACGCCCATCTGCGCGACCGGCACCCGGCCCCGCTCGACCCGAACTTCACCGGCGTCGGCCGCACCCTCACCGACGACGAGGGCCGCTACACCTTCACCACCGTCAAGCCGGGCGCCTATCCCTGGCGCAACCACACCAACGCGTGGCGCCCCGCCCACATCCACTTCTCGGTGTTCGGCACGGCGTTCACCCAGCGGCTCGTCACGCAGATGTACTTCCCCGGCGATCCGCTCTTCGCCCACGACCCGATCCTGCGCTCGGTCACCGACCCGGCCGCCCGCGAGCGGCTCGTCGCCACCTACGACCACGCGCTGTCGCGGCCCGAGTTCTCCCTCGGCTACGCCTGGGACATCGTCCTCGACGGTCCCTCCGCCACCTGGCTCGAAGAAGGGCGCTGACCGACGATGACGCTTCTCCCGACCCCGTCCCACACCGTCGGCCCCTTCTACGGCTACGCCCTGCCCTTCCCCGAAGGGGAGCGGATGGCGCCGCACGGCCATCCGGACCGGATCGTCCTGCACGGATACGTGTACGACGGTGAGGGCGCCCCCGTCCCCGACGCGCTCCTCGAGTTCTGGCAGGCGGCCCCCGACGGCTCGCTGGCCGGCGCGCCCGGCTCGCTGCGCCGCGACCCCGTGACCGGCGGTCACCTCGGTCGCAACGGGACCGACTTCACCGGCTTCGGCCGCGTCGCCACCGACGCCGACGGCCACTACGCCCTCCACACCCTGCCGCCCGGCAACGCGGGGCTGCCGTACATAGGCGTCTGCGTCTTCGCCCGCGGACTCCTGCACCACCTCTTCACCCGGGCCTATCTGAGGGACGGAGCCGATCCGCTGCTCGACTCGCTGCCGGCCCCGCGCCGGGCGACGCTGGTGGCCCGGCCCGACGAACACGGCGCACCCCGCACGTACCGCTTCGACATCCGCCTTCAGGGCGAGGGCGAGACGGTCTTCCTGGAGTTCACGTGACCCCCGACCCGTATGACGCGGAACCTCTCGACAGCGGTCTGCTGGCTCCCGGCCGGGCGGGCTCCCCGGCCGAGGCCGCCACCGGCGACACGGCGTTCCTGTGGGCGATGCTCGGCGCGGAGGCCGCCCTCGCCCGTGCCCAGGCGGCCGCCGGGCAGGCGCCGGCCGAGGCCGCCGACGCGGTCGCGGCCGCCGCCGACGGCGCCCGACTCGACGTACGCGACCTCGCCCGGCGCGCCCGCGCGGGCGGCAACCCCGTCATCCCGCTGGTCGCCGACCTCACCGCCGCCGTGCCGGGGGAGTGGCGGGCGTACGTCCACCGGGGCGCGACCAGCCAGGACATCCTGGACACCGCGGCGATGCTGGTCGCGCGCCGAACCCTGGACCTGGTCCTCGACGACCTCGGCCGCGCGGAACGGGCGCTGGGGGCCCTGGCCGGCACCCACCGGGACACGGTCATGCCCGGCCGGACCCTCACCCAGCACGCCGTGCCCACCACCTTCGGCCTCAAGGCGGCCGGCTGGCGCTCGCTGATCCTCGACGCCCGGGACCGCCTCCTCGTCGTACGGGACTCCCTTCCGGTCCAACTCGGCGGAGCCGCCGGAACCCTGGCGGCCTTCGCGGCCTACGCGAACGAGGCGGACGGAGCGACCGAACGGCTCGTCACGGCCTACGCCCACGAGACCGGTCTCGCCGTGCCCACCCTGCCCTGGCACACCCTGCGCACCCCGATCGCCGACCTCGCGGGAGCCCTCGCCTTCACCGCGGGGGCGCTCGGCAAGACCGCCGTCGACGTCCTCACGCTCTCCCGCACCGAGATCGCGGAGGTGGCGGAGGCCGCGGGTGGCGGCTCCTCCGCCATGCCGCACAAGGCCAACCCCGTACGAGCCACGCTCATCGCCTCGGCCGCGCGGCGCGCCCCGCACCTCGCGGCCGTCCTGTACGCCTCGATGGCGGCCGAGGACGAGCGCCCGGCGGGCGCCTGGCATGCCGAGTGGGAACCGCTGCGCGACCTGCTCCGTCTCGTCGGCGGGGCGGCGCGCGACACCGCGGAGCTGACCGCGGGCCTCCGCGTCCACGCGGACGCCATGCGCGCACACCTGGGTCTCACCGGAGGGTCGATCCTGTCCGAGCGACTGTCCGTCGCCCTCGCACCGGTCCTCGGCCGGGCGCGCGCGAAGGAACTCCTCACCGAACTCGCCCTGCGGAGCCGTGCCGAGGGGCGCCCGCTCGCGGAACTCCTGCGCGAAGCGGCGGAGTCGAAGCACCTCGACCTCGACGAGCTCACCGACCCCACTCGCTCGACGGGCTCCGCAGGAGCCCTGACCGACCGCGCACTGGAGCGACCTTGACCCCCCTCACCCCTCAACCGCCCCATGGAGTACCGCACCATCGCGTCGAGGGGCCGTCCACCGCACCGGTCCTGATCCTCGGCCCCTCGCTGGGCACCTCCACCGCCCTGTGGGACGCGGTCGCCCCCGAACTGTCGGTGACCCACCGCGTCGTCCGCTGGGACCTCCCCGGCCACGGCGGCTCCCCGGCCTCGCTCATCGGCCCCGGAGCGACCGTCGCCGACCTGGCCGGTCTCGTCCTCTCCCTCGCCGACGCGCTCGGGGCCGAACGCTTCTCGTACGCGGGCGTCTCGCTCGGCGGAGCCGTCGGCCTGCATCTCGCCGTGCACCACCCCGAGCGGGTGGAGCGTCTCGCGGTGCTGTGCTCCTCCGCCCACTTCGGCGGCTCCACGATGTGGGCGGAACGCGCCGCGACCGTCCGGCGCGAGGGCCTGGCCGCCCTCGCCGAGACCGCCGACGCCCGCTGGTTCACGCCCGGATTCACCGTGCCCGCCCTCGTCGACGACCACCGCAAGGCCGACCCCGACGCGTACGCCGCCTGCTGCGACGCGCTCGCCGCCTTCGACCTCCGCGACCGGCTTCCGTCGATCGGCGCGCCCACGCTCCTCGTCGCCGGTCGCGAGGACCCGGCGACCCCACCCGCGCATCTGCGGGAGATCGCCGACGCGGTTCCGGGCGCCACGCTCACCGAGATCCCCGGCGCCTCCCATCTGGCACCCGCCGAACAGCCCGGCGCCGTCCTCGCCGCGCTGCGAGGCCACCTCACGGACGGCGGCGCGCGGCGGGGCATGGAGGTCCGCCGCCAGGTGCTGGGGGACGCGCACGTGGACCGCGCCCAGGCGCGGCAGACGGAGTTCACGGCCCGTTTCCAGGACTTCATCTCCCGCTACGCCTGGGGCGAGATCTGGACCGATCCCACCCTGTCGAGGCGCGAGCGGAGCCTGGTCACCCTCACGGCGCTCGTCGCCCATGGCCACCTGGACGAGCTGGCCATGCATGTCCGTGCGGCCCGGCGCAACGGTCTGCGGCCCGACGAGATCGGAGCCGTGCTGCTCCAGGCCGCGGTCTACTGCGGCGTCCCGGCCGCCAACGCGGCCTTCGCCGTGGCCCAGCGCGTGCTGGCGGAGGAGGACACTCCGCAGGCGTGACCGGGCCCCAGCCCTCCGCGTCGCCCCGACCCCGGCTTCATGACAACCATTTTCATCAAATGGTGCTCGGCGGTCTCCGGCGTGCAGTACATCCGCCGAGGGCGGAGCATGAACGTGAGGAGGGTGGGGGCGGCGGACCAGGAGGCTGCCATGCCCGACGAGCTCGTCGTACTGAAGAACGTCGACAAGCACTTCGGTGCGCTCCACGTGCTCCAGTCCATCGACATGACCGTCGGCCGGGGAGAGGTCGTCGTCGTCATCGGACCGTCCGGTGGCGGGAAGTCGACCCTCTGCCGGGCCATCAACCGCCTGGAGACCATCGACTCCGGCGAGATCGTCATCGACGGCAAGCCGCTGCCCGCCGAGGGCCGCGAGCTCGCCGCGCTCCGCGCCGACGTCGGCATGGTCTTCCAGTCCTTCAACCTCTTCGCGCACAAGACCGTGCTGGAGAACGTCACCCTCGGCCAGATCAAGGTCCGTAAGAAGGACAAGAAGACCGCCGAGAAGCGGGCCCGTGAGCTGCTCGACCGCGTCGGGGTGGCGAACCAGGCCGACAAGTACCCCGCCCAGCTCTCCGGCGGTCAGCAGCAGCGCGTCGCCATCGCCCGTGCGCTGGCCATGGAACCGAAGGTGATGCTCTTCGACGAGCCGACGTCCGCGCTCGACCCCGAGATGATCAACGAGGTCCTCGAGGTCATGCAGCAACTCGCCCGTGACGGGATGACCATGGTCGTCGTCACCCATGAGATGGGCTTCGCGCGTTCCGCCGCCAACCGCGTGGTGTTCATGGCGGACGGCAGGATCGTGGAGGAGACCACGCCCGACCAGTTCTTCAGCAACCCGCGCAGCGACCGGGCCAAGGACTTCCTGTCGAAGATCCTGCACCACTGAACACCGGTCCCCACGCGCGCCCAGCAGCCCCCAGGGGTGATCACATGAATGCTCGCAAGCTCACCAAGGCCGGGGTGGCCGCGGCCGCCGCGCTCGCCCTCTCCTTCTCCGTGGCCGCCTGCGGCGACGACAACGGAGGCGGCAGCTCGGCCTCCGACAACGAGAAGATCACCGTCGGCATCAAGTACGACCAGCCCGGCGTCGGGCTCAAGACCCCTGACGGCACGTACACCGGCTTCGACGTCGACGTGGCCACGTACATCGCGAAGCAGCTCGGCCGCGATCCCGGTGACATCGAGTGGAAGGAGGCCAAGAGCGCCGACCGGGAGACGATGCTCCAGCGCGGTGACGTCGACTTCATCGCGGCCTCCTACTCGATCAACGACCAGCGGGAGGAGAAGGTCGACTTCGCCGGTCCGTACCTCCTGGCCCACCAGGACGTGCTGATCCGCGCGGACGACAACTCCATCACCAAGCCCGAGGACCTGAACAACAAGAAGCTCTGCTCGGTCACCGGCTCCACGTCCGCGCAGAACGTCAAGGAGAAGATCGCCCCCAACGCGCAGCTCCAGGAGTACGGCGGTTACTCGGAGTGCCTCACCGGCCTGGAGAACGGTGTGATCGACGCGCTGACCACCGACGACGCGATTCTCGCCGGTTACGCCTCGCAGCCCGAGTTCGAGGGCAAGTTCAAGCTCGGCGGCTTCAAGCTGAGCAACGAGAACTACGGAATCGGTGTCCAGGAAGGCAGCGAACTCAAGGGGCAGATCAACGACGCCCTGGAGAAGATGGTCGCGGACGGCTCCTGGGACGCGGCCGTGAAGAAGAACTTCGGCCCCGCCGAGTACCAGAACGAGCCCGCGCCGGAGATCGGCGTCATCGTCAAGTAAGTGGGTCGCCGTGTTCGACTTCCTCGAAGGCTACGACCTGCTGGGAGCGTTCTGGGTGACGGTGCAGCTCACCGTCTACTCCGCGATCGGCTCCCTGATCTGGGGGACGTTGCTGGCCGCCATGCGCGTCAGCCCCGTCCCCCTGATGCGGGGCTTCGGCACCGCCTACGTCAACATCGTCCGGAACATCCCCCTCACGGTGATCATCGTCTTCACCTCGCTCGGCCTGTTCCAGACCCTCGGCGTCAACATGGGCGCCGAGGACTTCACCACCATCAACTTCCGCCTCGCCGTCCTCGGCCTGATCGCCTACACCTCCGCCTTCGTCTGTGAGGCGCTGCGCTCGGGCATCAACACGGTTCCCCTCGGCCAGGTCGAGGCGGCCCGCGCCATCGGACTCAACTTCTCCCAGGTGCTGCGCCTGATCGTGCTGCCGCAGGCGTTCCGCTCGGTCGTCGGACCGCTGGCCAACGTCCTGATCGCTCTCACCAAGAACACCACCGTGGCCGCCGCCATCGGCGTCGCCGAAGCCGCCCTGCTGATGCGCGAGATGATCGAGAACGAGGCCCAGCTCATCCTCATCTCGCTGATCTTCGCCGTCGGCTTCATCTGCCTCACGCTCCCCATGGGGCTCTTCCTCGGCTGGGTGAGCAAGAAGGTGGCGGTGAAGCGATGAAGGAGAAGCCCACCACCCTCTACGATGTGCCCGGTCCGCGCGCGAAGCGGCGCAACCTCCTCTACACCCTGCTCTTCCTGGTCGCCGTCGCCGGCCTGATCTGGTGGGTCGTGGCCACCCTCGCCGATCAGGGCCAGCTCGAATGGGCCAAATGGTCCCCGTTCTTCACGGACTCCCGCACCTGGACGACGTTCCTGCTGCCCGCCCTGAAGAACACCCTCATCGCCGCCGCGCTCGCCGTGGTCATCGCCCTGCCCGTGGGCGCCCTCCTCGGCATCGGGCGCCTCTCCGACCACGTCTGGATCCGCGGCGCGGCCGGCACGGTCGTGGAGTTCTTCCGCGCCATCCCCGTGCTGATCCTCATGCTCTTCGCCAATGCCGCCTACTCCGAGTTCACCGACATCAGCCCGGAGAACCGGCCCCTCTACGCGGTCGTCACCGGCCTCGTCCTCTACAACGCCTCCGTCCTCGCCGAGGTCGTACGGGCCGGCATCCTCTCCCTGCCCCGCGGCCAGACCGACGCCGCCAAGGCGATCGGGATGCGCAAGGGCCAGACCATGACGAACGTCCTGCTGCCCCAGTCGGTCACCGCGATGCTCCCGGCGCTGGTCAGCCAGCTCGTCGTCATCGTCAAGGACACCGCGCTCGGTGGCGCGATGCTCGGCTTCTCCGAGCTCCTGGCGTCCGTGCGCCCGATGAGCGCCAACTACGGAGCCAACACGATCGCCAGCTTCACCGTCGTCGCCGTCATCTTCGTCATCCTGAACTTCGCCCTGACCACCTTCGCCGGTTGGCTGGAACGCAGACTGCGGCGCGGCAAGAAGTCCACGGGAGCCGTCGTCGGCGCCGGCGCCGTCGAGGAGCTCGCGACCCCGGGCGAGCACATGGGCCCCGCCGACGGGACCAAGTGAACGGCTGATCGGAGCACTCCATGACGGACGCACAAGGGCACGAGACCCCGGGGCTTCGCTGCCTCGTCACCGGCGCCAGTGGCTACATCGGCGGCCGCCTCGTCCCCGAACTCCTGGCCGCCGGGCACCGGGTGCGGTGCCTGGCGCGGACCCCCGCGAAGCTGCGTGACCACCCCTGGGCCGGAGAGGTGGAGGTCGTCCGCGGTGACGTCACCGATGCCGGGACACTGGCGCCCGCCCTCCAGGACATCGACGTCGCCTACTACCTGGTGCACGCCCTGAGCGGCGGACGCGACTTCGAACGCACCGACCGCGTCGCCGCCCGCACCTTCGCCGAGCAGGCCCGCGCCGCCGGTGTCCGCCGCATCGTCTACCTCGGCGGACTCACCCCGCGCGGTGTTCCCGAAGGCGACCTCTCGCCCCATCTGCGCTCCCGCGCGGAGGTCGGGCGGATCCTCCTGGAATCAGGGGTCCCCACCACGGTGCTCCGCGCCGCCGTCATCATCGGTTCCGGCTCGGCCTCCTTCGAGATGCTCCGCTATCTCACCGAACGCCTGCCCGTGATGGTCACCCCGAGCTGGGTGCGCACCCGTATCCAGCCCGTCGCCGTCCGGGACGTGCTGCGCTATCTCGTCGGCAGCGCGCGGATGCCGGCGGAGGTCAGCCGCTCCTTCGACATCGGCGGTCCCGACATCCTCACGTATCTCGGCATGATGCGCCGCTACGCCTCCGTCGCCGGGCTGCCCCGGCGGCTCATCGTCCCCGTGCCGGTCCTGACCCCACGTCTGTCCAGTCTGTGGATCGGTCTCGTCACCCCGGTGCCCCGGTCCATCGCCCGCCCGCTCGCGGAGTCGCTCAAGTACGAGGTCGTCTGCGACGAGCACGACATCGCCGCGTGGGTGCCGGACCCGACCGGTACGCCGCTCTCCTTCCACACGGCGCTCGCCCTCGCCCTCCAGCGGGTCCGCGACGCCCAGGTCACCACCCGGTGGTCCTCCGCCTCCGTGCCCGGAGCGCCGAGCGATCCGCTGCCCACCGACCCCGACTGGGCGGGCGGCAGCCTCTACACGGACGTACGCGAGCTGACCGTCGAGGCGTCGCCGCGGGCGCTGTGGCGGGTCGTCGAGGGAATCGGCGGGGAGAACGGCTGGTATTCCTTCCCTCTCGCCTGGGCCGTCCGCGGCTGGTTCGACCGGCTCATCGGAGGTGTCGGACTGCGCCGGGGCCGGCGCGACGCGACGCGACTGAGGGTCGGTGACTCGCTGGACTTCTGGCGCGTCGAGGAGATCGAGCGCGGCCGCCTGCTGCGGCTGCGTGCCGAGATGCGGCTTCCCGGACTCGCCTGGCTGGAGATGTGCGCCGAGCACGACGAGGACGGGCGGACCCGGTACCACCAGCGGGCGCTGTTCCACCCGCGGGGTCTGGCCGGTCATGCCTACTGGTGGGGCGTCTCGCCGTTCCACGCCGTGGTGTTCGGCGGCATGGCCCGCAACATCGCCCTGAAGGCGGAGGCGAGCGAGGAGACGGGGCGCCCCGCCGACGACCCCGCTCCCGTGTCCCACGGCGGCACGCCACCCGGCCCCGGGCCCGATCGCGACCGGTGAGCAGGTGAACGGGGGCCGGCGGTGCGGAGTCCGAAGCCGGCCGAGGGACCGGCCCGCCTCCGGCGCGCGTGCCTTCGGGACCGGGACACCGTCCAGGCACCGTCCGCCGTCCAGGTGAAACACCCCATCCCGCGGTGCCTCGATGCCGATTGAGGAGCATGACCCTCTCAGAGCCCACGCGCGAGCCCACCCGCACCGACCGCCTCCTCGGCGCGCTCGGCGGGCTCGTCGCCGGGTACGTCTCCCTCGCCGTCGCCGAAGTCGTCGCCGCCTGGGTCCGCCCCGAGGCGGGCCCCGTCACGGCCGTCGGCGGAGCGGTCATCGACCTCACCCCCGCTCCCGTCAAGGAGTGGGCGATCCGGACCTTCGGCACCGGCGACAAGGCCGTCCTCCTGACGGGCATCCTCGCGCTCCTCGCGCTCCTGGCCGCCGCCATCGGCCTGCTGGCGCTGCGGAACCGGCCGGCGGGCGTCGCGGGCGTGCTCTCCTTCGGTGTCGTCGGCGCCCTCGCGGCGGCGGGCCGCCCGGACTCCGACTCCGCGGCCGACATGCTCCCCTCGCTCATCGGCTCGGTGGCCGGCGCGGCGCTGCTGTACGTACTGATCGGCCGCCTGCTCGCCCAACGGAGCTCGGCCGCACCGGAACGGGCCGCCCGCGCGAGCCGCCGGAGCTTCCTCCTGACCGCGGCCGCCACGGTCGTCGCGGCGACGGGCGCGGCGGCGCTCGGCCGGGCGCTCGGCGGCGCCCGCCACGAGGACGCCGTGGCCTCCCGTGCCGCGTTCCGGCTGCCCCGGCCGGCGTCCGCCGCACCAGCCGTCCCGCGGGGGGCGCAACTCGACGTTCCCGGCATCGGACCGTTCATCACCCCGAACGAGGACTTCTACCGGATCGACACCGCGCTCGTCGTCCCCAAGCTGGACGCCGACGGCTGGCGGCTGCGGATCACCGGCCTGGGTGTCGACGGGGATCGCACCCTCACCCTGCAGGACCTCCTCCGCAGGACCGTGGTCGAGCGCGACATCACCCTCGCCTGCGTCTCCAACGAAGTCGGCGGCCCCCTCGTCGGGAACGCCCGCTGGCTCGGTGTCCGGCTCGCCGACCTGCTCCGTGAGGCGGGAGTACGACCGCCGTCCGAGGGCGGTCCCGCCGACCAGATCGTCGCCCGCTCTGCCGACGGCATGACGATCGGGACCCCGGTCGAGGACGTGATGGACGGCCGTGACGCGCTCCTCGCCTTCGGTATGAACGGTGAGCCCCTGCCCTTCGACCACGGCTTCCCCGTCCGGATGCTCGTACCGGGCCTGTACGGCTACGTCTCCGCCTGCAAGTGGATCGTGGAGATCGAGCTCACCACCTTCGACGCCTACGACGCCTACTGGGTGCGCGGAGGCTGGGCGGCCGAGGCACCGGTCAAGACCCAGTCGAGGATCGACACTCCCCGCTCCCTCGCCCGCATCGACGAGGGCACGGTGATGATCGCCGGGGTGGCCTGGGCCCAGCACCGGGGCATCGAGCGCGTCCAGGTACGCGTCGACGACGGCCCCTGGCAGGACGCGCGGCTCGCCACCGAGGACAGCCGCGACACCTGGCGCCAGTGGGTGTACCCGTGGCAGGCCGCCCCCGGCCGCCACGACCTCACCGTCCGGGCCACCGACGGCGCCGGCGACACCCAGACCGAGCGCCGCACCGACCCGATGCCCGACGGGGCGAGCGGGTGGCACACCATCGCCGTCACGGTCGAGGCCGTCGAATGACCCTGCCGTGTCCCCCGGAAGTGGATCACTGCTGCCCGGTGGGGTGACCGGGCGGCGTGCCGCGTACGCCCGAGCGGGCCGAAGGGCCGTTGATGGGTACGTGAGCACCGCGAGCACCGCACCGATAATGACCGAGACGCACCGGCCCCCCAGGCGTGACCAGGGTGCGGACACGGCGCCCGGCGGCATAGTCGTCCACTCCTGCGTCCATGTGGGCCCCGCGACCCTGCTGGTCCGGCTGACCGGAGAGATCGACCACTACAGCGCCGCACCGCTGCGGGCGATACTCGCCTCCGCCGCCGCGGACGGCTGTACCGACCTCGTCCTGGACGCCTCGCGGGTCACCTTCTGCGACTCCGGCCTCCTCGCCGTCCTGGACCAGTGGTCCCGGCTGGGCCGGCGCTACCGCATCGACGCGCCCCCGGCCGTCGTCCTCAGGCTGCTGCGGGTCGCCGCGGGCACCCTGTGGTCCCCGCCGCCCGGCGGAAGGGCCGCCGGCCGCCGATGACGGAGCGGGCCGCGGCGCACTGCCGCCGCGGCCCGCCCTCACCGGGCAGCCAGAAGGGCGCGCCGCGCCTGAGCGGGGCGAGCACGGCGGGGCGGCGCGGCGGCCGGCCCCGGTGGACCGGGCCCGCGCACCGTGCCCCCGGCGTGCCGCATAGAGTCGACCTCGGCTCGTGACCCGTCGCCCGACCGGCGTAACGGATCCGTGCCCGCCCCCGTACCGTCGCACCACCCCGAGGAGCACTCCGTGACCGACGCGGCGTCCACCGCCACGCAGCAGCAGATCGCCCGGGAACTCGAGGTTTCCCCGACGTTCGACCCGCTCGCCGAGATCGAACGCCGGGTGGCCTTCCTCACCGAGCGGCTCACCTCGACGGGGCTGCGCGCCCTGGTGCTCGGCATCAGCGGCGGTGTCGACTCGACGACCGCGGGCCGGCTCTGCCAGCTGTCCGTCGAGCGGGCCCGCGCCGCCGGACACGACGCCACCTTCTACGCCATGCGCCTGCCCTACGGCGTCCAGGCCGACGAGAAGGACGCCCAGCTCGCGCTGGGCTTCATCGCCGCCGACCGGGTCCTGACCGTGGACGTCAAGCCGTCGAGCGACGCCGCCCTCGACGCCGCCCTGGCCGGCGGCGTGGCCTTCCGGGACGCCCACCACCAGGACTTCGTCCAGGGCAACATCAAGGCCCGTCAGCGGATGATCGCGCAGTACGCCGTCGCGGGCGCCCATGACGGTCTCGTCGTCGGCACCGACCACGCGGCGGAGGCCGTCTCGGGCTTCTTCACCAAGTACGGCGACGGCGCGGCCGACGTCGTCCCGCTGACCGGTCTGACCAAGCGCCGTGTGCGCGCCGTCGCCGAGGCGCTCGGGGCCCCCTCCGAGCTGGTGTGGAAGACGCCCACGGCCGACCTGGAGACCCTCGACCCGGGCAAGCCCGACGAGGACGCGCTCGGGGTCACGTACGACGACATCGACGACTTCCTGGAGGGCAAGCCGGTCGCGGAGGCCGCCTTCGCCTCCATCGTCCGCCGCTACGAACTCACCGACCACAAGCGCCGGCTCCCGATCGCTCCCTGAGAGTGACGCGCGACCACCATCCGGACGCCAGCCCGCGTGGCGGGCGTCCGGAAGGTGGTCCGCTTGGTGTGCCCTCGGAATCCCCACGGGTCCACACGAAGGAGACAACGGCATGTTCGGACAGGCGAAGGCGTTCAGCGGCTTCTCGGTCGACGATCTCGGCAAGGCGCGTCAGTTCTACGGCGAGACCCTCGGTCTCCCGGTCGAGGAGAGCGGCCAGGGCGACATGCGGATGCTCACCATCAAGCTGGGGAGCGGCGCGAACGTCTTCGTGTACCCCAAGGACAACCACACGCCCGCGTCCTTCACGATCCTGAACTTCCCCGTGGACGACATCGAGGTGGCCGTCGACGAGCTGACGAAGCGGGGCGTGAGCCTGGAGCGCTACGCGGAGTTCGAGCACGACGCCAAGGGTGTCGTCAGGGGCCCCCAGGGTCCGGCCGCAATCGCCTGGTTCACCGACCCGGCGGGCAACGTCCTCTCCGTCATCCAGGAGTAGTGCGGCGTACGGCGACGGCCCGGCCCCGAGCGGAGGGGTCGGGTCGTCGCCGTACGCGTACGGGCGTCCGCGTTTCTCTCCGCGCGGCGGGGGAAGCCGCCGCCCGAGGAGGCGCATCATGACCGCACACGACAGCGGCGGACGTGAGGGCGAGGCCGCCCACGCCCATGCCCAGTACCAGCGCGACAAGGCGGAGAACCTGCTGCAGCGGGCACGGCTCAGCACCGATGCCGAGGAGGCGGCCCGCCTGCGGGAGCGGGGGGAACGGCTCAAGGAGCGCAGTGAACGGGCCCTGAGCGAGGAGCACGAGCCCTGGCCCGACGATCTCCACGAGAGGTACCCGGGCTAGGCGGTCCCGGGGGAGTGCTGTTCCGGCTGTGACGCGGACGGCCCGAACGGCCCGGCCCGGCGTGCGGCGGGCAGGCCCGCCGCATGGAATGGGGGGATGACCGCGCCCCCGGACGACTGCCTCGTGCGCAACGAGTCGGCCACTTGGGCAAGGGCGGAGCCCTCGCCGTGAACCTCTCCGACGTCGGCCGCGCCGTGCATCCTCACCGGCGTCCGTATCGCCGCCGTGCAGCTCGTGGCCACCGCGACCGTCGCCGCGCTCGCCGGCGGCCTCGGCCGGATCATCACCGCCGGCTTCAACCTCGCCTCCACGCCGCAGGTCGTCGCGGGCGCCGTCCTCGTCGCCCTCGTCGCACTCGTGGTCGAACTCGTCTTCGTGGGCGCGCAGCGGCTGGCCCCGGCCTGGGCACGGGGGAGCGGGGGATGAGGGGGCGGAGCGCGGCTGCCGCGTTGGCGCTGTGTGCCGCCCTCGCCGGCTGCGCCACCGGACCTTCGCCGGAGAACCGGGGCGAGGTCACCGGCTCACCCGGCGACAGCCCTCATCTGACCATCGGCAACGCCGGATTCACCGCGAGCGAGCTGCCGGCCCAGATGCACGCGCTCCTCCTGGAACAGGCCGGATACCGTACGAGGGTCATCTCCGTCACCAACCGGGAGATCTGCGAACCGGCCCTGGAGAGCGGTCGGATCGATGTCGTCCCGGAGTACGCGGCGACGTTCGCCGACTGGTTGAACGCCAAGGTCGACGGCCCCGAGGCGCCGACCGTCGGCTCGCCCGACCTCGCCGCGACGATGACCGCCCTGCGCCGGCTCGCCGGCCCCCGCGGCCCAGGCGAGGCTCGCGAGCGCCGGTTTGCGGGGGCGGTCCTCGCCGTCGATAGTGGGAAGGCGGCCGTTCTTCTCCCCTTCACCTCCCACCTTGCGATCGAGCCTTTCGCACCACGCAAGAGGAGCACTCCATGAGGAAGAACACCAAGGCGCGTCGTCTGCTGTCGGTCGCGACCGTTTCCGTACTCGGGGGCATCCTGCTGCTGCCGGCCCCCGCGAGCGCGCAGCCGACCACGCGGAGCGCTTCGGAGGCCCGGATCTCGGGAATCCTCTCGTTCCACATCATCAATGGGCAGACGGGCAAGTGCGCGACGGTCGCCGGTGGGCGCTCGACCGACAACAACCTCCAGCTGGTCCAGTTCGACTGTGACACCGACCCGTCGCGCCGCTGGAGAATCACCAACTGGAACGGCTCGTCCCATCAGATCGTCAATGTCCAGACGGGCAAGTGCGCGACGGTCGCGGGCGGGCGCTCGACCGACAACAACGTCGAGCTGGTCCAGTTCGACTGTGACAGCGACCCCTCGCGCCGGTGGAGGGTGACCAACTGGGGCGGCAGGACCTACCAGATCGTCAATGTCCAGACGGGCAAGTGCATGACGGTCGCCGGTGGCCGCTCCACCGACAACAACGTCCCGCTCGTACAGTTCACCTGCGACTCCGACGCGTCGCGCCGCTGGACCCTGCGCCTGGCGGGTTGACCGCCGCGCGGGCGCCCCGCCGACTCGGACGTCCGCCACCGAGTCGAACTCGACCTCCCCCCGCCCGACTCCACCGAGCCTCGGCGTCCACCGAACGCCGCAGCGCCTCGTGCAGCTTGGCGGGGGTGAGGACGCCGACGAATCGCGGGCCGTCGAGGACCGCCACTCAGCCCGCGTCGAGCTGGAGCATCTCGCTGAACGCCTGTTTCAGCGGGGCGCCGACCGGCACCCAGGCGTCCATACGGCGGGCCGGGTCGCCCACCGTGCCGTGCCGGCCGGCGAGGCCGAGGGCGTCGGCGGCCACCCAGCCGTGCAGGTCGCCGTAGCCGCCGAGGACCACCGCCCATCGGGCCCCTCGGCGCGCAGCCGTGCCGCAGCGTCCGTGGCGGGTTCCTCCAGGCGGGCGACCGGCGGCTGTTCCAGGTCGTCCCGCTCGATCTCGGTGACCGAGAGACGCTTGAGGCCCCGGTCCGCGCCGACGACCGGGCGACGTACGGCGTGGCGGGGGCGCCGAGCACCGCCGCCGGCGTGTCGAACTATCGTCGTCTTGCCGCAACCGGACGGGCCGACCAGGGTGACCGGTTCGCCCTCGGCGACGTCGAAGGACAGGCCGTCGACGGCGGTGGTGCCGTCCGCGTACACCTTGCCGACCTGCTCGAACCGGATCATGGGCCCACGCCAGGAGCCTCGGGGCCGGTGCGCACGGGGGCCGGGACCGTCCGGGGTCCGTCAGCCCGCTGAACTCCGTCTCTTGTCATGACCCTTGCGAGCGCCTCCGTCGGACTGCTATTCACCCGTTAGGAAACTTTCCTTCCAATCCATCGTTCCGGGAGACCCCATGACATCGGCACGATCGGCACGTCCTCATCTGCGCTCACTGGGTGCCGCCGGCACCGCGGTGACCGCCCTGCTCCTGGGCCTCGCCGCCGCACCGTCCACCGCGGTGGCCGCCCCCGTCACCCACGAGGCGGAGACCGCCACGGTGTCCCGCGGCGCGGTCGAGTCCAACCACACCGGCTTCACGGGCGCGGGGTTCGTCAACTACGACAACGCCGCCGGCAGTTACGTCCAGTGGAACGTCGACGCCGCCCAGGCCGGCACCGCGACCCTCACCCTGCGCTACGCCAACGGCACCACCACCAACCGCCCCATGGACATCGCCGTCAACGGCGCCGTCGCCGCCCCCGGCAAGGCCTTCGGGGGCACCGGCGCCTGGACCAGCTGGACCACCACCACCGTCACCGCGAACCTCAGGGCCGGCGCCAACACGATCCGCGCCACCGCGACCACCGCGAACGGCGGCCCCAACGTCGACCACCTCAAGGTCGACACCGCCGCGCCCGTCGTCGACACCCCCGCGGCCGTCAACGGTCAGCTGAAGGTCTGCGGCACCAAGCTCTGCAACCAGTACGGCAAGCCCATCCAGCTGCGCGGCATGTCCAGCCACGGCACCCAGTGGTACAGCCGGTGTCTGACCGGAGGATCGCTCGACGCGCTCGCCAAGGACTGGAAGGCCGACGTCCTGCGCGTCTCCACGTACGTCCAGGAGGACGGCTGGGAGACCGACCCGGTGAAGTTCACCAACCTCGCCCACACCCTGATCGACCAGGCATCCGCGCGCGGCATGTACGTGATCGTCGACTGGCACATGCTCGACCCGGGCGACCCGCATGCCAACCTGGCCAACGCCAAGCGCTTCTTCACGGACATCGCCAACCGGCACAAGGACAAGAACAACATCCTCTACGAGGTCGCCAACGAGCCCAACGGTGACAGCGTGACCTGGTCGAGGATCAAGAGCTACCACGAGCAGATCGTCCCGGTCATCCGGAACATCGACGGCAACGCCCCGATCCTGCTCGGCACCCGTGCCTGGTCGTCCCTGGGCGTCTCGAACGGCGGCGACGAGACCGAGGTCGTCGACAACCCGGTCAACGCCACCAACGTCATGTACACGTTCCACTTCTACGCCATGTCGCACCGCGACGAGTACCTGGCCACCCTCTCCCGGGCCGCCGACCGGATCCCCATGTTCGTCACCGAGTTCGGCACCCAGGACTACGCGGGTGAGGGCGCCGACGACTTCGCCATGTCCCAGAAGTACATCGACCTGATGGCCGCCAAGAAGATCAGCTGGGTCAACTGGAACTTCTCCGACGACCACCGCTCGGGCGCCGTCTTCAAGACCGGCACCTGCGACAACAACGGACCCTGGACGGGCACCTCGTCCCTGAAGGAGGCCGGCGTCTGGATCCGCGACCGGATCAGGTCCGCGGACGACTTCCCCACCTCCTGACCTCCACCGGGAACACCTCCTGACCCAACTCGACGCGCCCCCGTCCCGTGCCCTGTGATCCACTGGGCGGGCGGGGGCGTATCGAACAGGAGCAGCATTGACCAGCTACCGCCAGCCCGGCCTCGTCCTCACCGACCGTCGCTTCACCGTGCCGCTCGACCACGCGGACCCCGAGGGCGAACAGATCGAGGTCTACGGCCGTGAGGCCGTCGCGAGCGACAGGTCCGGGGACGACCTGCCGTGGCTGGTGTACCTCGAGGGCGGGCCCGGCTTCGGGGCCCGCCGCTTCATCGGCCGCCAGGCCTGGCTCGGCCGGGCCGTCCAGGAGTTCCGCGTCCTCCTCCTCGACCAGCGCGGCACCGGCAACTCCACCCCCGCCAACCGCCAGACCCTGCCCCTGCGCGGCGTCCCCGGGCGGCAGGCCGACTACCTCGCGCACTTCCGGGCCGACTCGATCGTCCAGGACTGCGAACTGATCCGGAAGCGGCTCACCGGCGGGGCCCGCTGGACCGTCCTCGGCCAGAGCTTCGGCGGCTTCTGCGCCACCCACTACCTGTCCACCGCGCCCGAGGGCCTGCGGACCGTCCTGATCACCGGCGGACTGCCGTCCCTGCATGCCACCGCCGACGAGGTCTACCGGGCCGCCTATCCCCGCATCCGCCGCAAGGTCGAGGCCCACTACGCCCGCTATCCCCAGGACGTGGAGCGCGCCCGCCGGATCGCCGCCCACCTGCATGCGCACGAGGTCACCCTCCCGTCCGGCGGGCTGCTCACTCCGGCCGCCCTCCAGTCCCTCGGCATCCTCCTCGGCAGCGGCGAGGGCACCCACCAGCTCCACTTCCTCCTGGAGGACGCCTTCGTCGACACACCGGCGGGGCCGGCGCTCTCGGACGCCTTCCTGGAGAACGTCCAGGCAGCACTCTCGTACGCCGGGCACCCGCTCTACGCGCTGCTCCACGAGGCGATCTACGCCCAGGGGCAGGGACCCACCGCCTGGGCCGCCGAACGCGTCCGCGCCGAGTTCCCGGAGTTCGACGCGGAGAAGTCCCTGGCGGGCGACGTACCGCTCCTCTTCACCGGCGAGACCGTCCACCCCTGGCACTTCGAGACCGACCCCGCACTGCGCCCGCTGCGCGAGACCGCCCGACTGCTCGCCGAACGCAAGGACTGGGCACCGCTCTACGACCCCGCCCGCCTCGCCGCCAACGAGGTGCCGGTCGCCGCCGCCGTCTACCACGACGACCTGTACGTGGACACCGCCCACTCCCTGGAGACCGCCCGCGCGATCCGGGGCCTGCGGACGTGGGTCACGGACGAGTTCGAGCACGACGGCGTACGGGCCGGCGGCCCCCGTGTCCTGGACCGGCTCCTCGCGCTCGCCCGGGGCGAGATCTGACCCTCGACGATAGGATTCGCCGCGCAATCGGGCAGCAATCGAGGTGCGCACGCGGGAGGCCGGTATGGCGGGGAACGACGTACCGGCGTCCGGACGGGAGCTGAAGTTCCGTGCCCTGACGGCCGAGCTGCGCCGGGGCATTCTCGACGGCACCTGGCCACCGGGCTCCAAGCTCCCCACCGAGCGGGCCCTGGCGGCGGAGACGGGCCTCTCCGTGACCACGGTCCGCCGCGCGTACGAGGACCTCGTCGCCCTCGGCCTCGTCGAACGCCGCCAGGGCGCGGGGACCTTCGCCGCACGGCGACCGGACGGAGAGGCGGCGACCGCCGCCGACCGCAGGATCGTCGGGGTCCTCGTCCCCGACACCACCTTCTACTACCCCCGCGTCCTCCAGGGCATCGAACGGGAACTCGCCGCGGCCGGCGCCCGGCTCGTCCTCGCCTGCTCGCACCACGACCCCGACGAGGAGGACGCCGCCGTCCGGCGGCTGCTCTCCTCCGGTGCCCACGGGCTGCTGCTCGTCCCCTCCCTGCACACCGCCACCGACGCGGGCCTGCGCGCCGACGAACTCCTCGCACTGCCCGTCCCCGCGGTCCTCGTCGAGCGCCGGCTCGCCGCGTACGGCCCTGGAGACCCCACCGAACACGTCTGCACCGACCACGAGGGCGGCGCCTACGACGCCGTACGCCACCTGAGGGCCCTCGGCCACGAACGGCTGGCGCTCCTCGTCCGCACCGACGCGCCGACCGGCGCGCCCATCGAATCCGGCTTCGACCGGGCCGTCGCCGACCTGGGCCTCCACGAGCCGGTGCGCGTACGGGACGAGCCGGACGGCTGGAATCCCGGACGGGCCGACCGCGCCGTCGCCGAGCTGCGGCGAGCGGGGGTCACCGCCGGGCTCTGCTTCGGTGACCGGGAGGCGGCGCTCGTGCTCGGCGCCGCCCGGCGCGCGGGGCTGCGGGTTCCCGAGGACCTCGCGCTGATCAGCTACGACAACGAGTTCGCGGACGTCGCCGAGACCCCGCTGACAGCCGTCTCACCACCCAGGTTCCAGGTCGGCAGGCTCGCCGCCCAGATCCTGCTGCGCCGGATCGCCGACGGCGACGCCTCCCCGCTGCACCAGGTGCGGCTGCGGCCCCGGCTCGTCGTCCGGGCCTCCTGCGGAGGGGCCGCACAGGGCGCGAGCGGACGCAAAAGTCCAAGAAGTGAGTCCTGATTGCTCATTGTTCGCTCGCGGCGGGGCGGATAGAACTCGGTCCGGACCACCCATGAGGAGAGGACCCGGACATGACCACCCACGTCAGTGCCGAGATCGCCAGCCAGCCCGACTGCTGGCGGCGCGCCGCCGACACGGCCGCGGACCACGCCGATCTGCTGCCCCGGCGCGGTGAGCGGATCGCGGTCGTCGGCTGCGGCACCTCGTACTTCATCGCCCGCGCCTACGCGGCCCTGCGCGAATCCCTGGGTCAGGGCGAGACCGACGCCTTCCCCGCCTCCGACGAGACTCCGCTCGGGCGCGGCTACGACCGGATCGTCGCGCTCACCCGCTCCGGTTCGACGACCGAGGTCGCGACGCTCCTCGCCCGGGCCGCGGGCCGCATCCCGACCCTCGTCCTCACCGGAGTCCCGGACAGCCGCGCCGCGCACCACGCGGACCGGGTGATCGGCCTCGACTACGCGGACGAACGCTCCGTGGCCCAGACCCGGTTCGCCACCACGGCCCTCCAACTGCTCCGCGCCGGGCTCGGGGTGGACCTGACCTCCTCGATCGTCGACGCCGAACTGGCCCTGTACGAACCGCTGCCGGCGGCCTGGGAGCAGCGCCGCCAGTTCACCTTCCTCGGCACCGGCTGGACGGTCGGACTCGCCGACGAGGCCGCGCACAAGCTCCGCGGGGTGGCGCGCGCCTGGACGGAGTCGTACGCGGCGATGGAGTACCGCCATGGGCCGATCATCATCAGCGACCGGTCCAGTCTCGTGTGCTGCCTGGGTCCGGCGCCGGCCGGGCTGCGGGACGAAGTGGAGGCCACCGGGGCGCTGTTCGCCGCCGACGCCATCGATCCGGTGGCCGCGTTGGTGCGCGCCCAGCGACTCGCCGTCACGCTCGCGGTGCGGCGCGGGCTCAACCCGGACCGCCCCCGCCATGCGTCGCGCTCGGTGATCCTTTCCGGAGCGATCAGGGTCTGAGGCCGTATCCTGCGCGCATGATCGACACGAACACCACGCAACTCGAAGACATGCCCGGTGACTGGCAGCGCGCGCTCGCCGTGGTCGCCCACCCGGACGACCTCGAGTACGGCTGCGCCGCGGCCGTCGCCGGCTGGACGGACGAGGGCAAGGAGGTCGTCTACGCCCTCGCCACCCGCGGCGAGGCGGGCATCGACACGCTCGACCCCGCCGTGTGCGGCCCGCTGCGCGAGCAGGAGCAGCGGGCGAGCGCCGCCGTCGTCGGGGTGCCGACGGTGGAGTTCATGGACCACCGGGACGGCGTGATCGAGTACGGACTGGGCCTGCGCCGCGACATCGCGGCGGCGATCCGCAGGCACCGTCCCGACCTGGTCATCACCCTGAACCACCGCGACACCTGGGGCACGGGCGTCGGCGGCTTCTGGAACACCCCGGACCACACGGCCGTCGGCCGCGCGACGCTGGACGCGGCGGGCGACGCGGGCAACCGCTGGATCTTCCCCGAACTGACCGAGCAGGGCCTGGAGCCGTGGAACGGCGTCCGCTGGGTGGCGGTCGCCGGCTCGAACACCCCGACCCACGCGGTCGACGCCACCCCCGGCGAAGAGCGCGCCGTCCAGTCGCTCCTGGCCCACCGCGCCTACATCGAGGCCCTGACGGAGGAGGACCCGGAGTCCTACGTCCGCACCTTCCTCGCCGGCAACAACCAGCGCTTCGCGTCGCGTTACGGCGGCCGACCGGCCGTCGCCTTCGAGCTCTTCTCCCGCTGAGGGCCCTCCGCCGGGGCGGTCGGCCTTCCGCCCGCGGCGCCGAGCACCTAACCTGACGATCCGTCAGGATTCTGGGGGTGCGCGGTGATCGACACGCTCGACAGGGAGATCCCGGACGGCGAGGAGCGGCTCACTCTCGTCGTCGAGGACGGCGTCGGGGTGCTCAGTCTCTGCCGGCCCGAGAAGCTCAACGGGTGGAGCTGGGAGGCCAGCCGGCAGCTCGGGCTGATGGCCGATCGGATTCGCTTCGACGCGAGCGTGCGAGTCGTGCTGCTGCGGGCCGAGGGGCGGGCGTTCTGCGCCGGGATCGATGTCACCGCGCCCGGGGGCGCGATCACCGGGCGCACGGTCGCCGAGCGGATCCAGCGGTACGACGAGGGCATCCGCTGGGTCCATGAGCGTTTCGCCGTCTTCGCCCGGCTGCCCCAGCCGGTCGTGGCCGCCGTCCAGGGATACTGTCTCGGCTTCGGGTTCGAACTCGCCCTGATGGCGGACGTCCGTATCGCCGCCGACGACGCCGTCTTCGCCCTGCCCGAGGCGGGCCTCGGTGTCGCCGTCGACGCGGGCGGTGATCTGAGGATCGCCCGCGAGGCGGGTGCCGGCTGGGCCAAGTACCTCGCGCTCACCGGCCGCCGTATCGACGCGGCCACCGCCGAGCGGCTCGGACTCGTCCAGCTCGTCACGGCACGCGACGAGCTGGACCGTACCGCCCGCGAGACCGCGGCCGCCATCGCGGCGAACGCGCCGCTCGCGGTCCGCGCCGTCAAGCGGAACATCGACGCCTACGCCGACCACGCCATGGCCGCGACCCTCGACCGCACCGCCCTCGCCGCGGCGCTCACCCTCGCGTCGGACGACGCCCGCGAGGGCTACGCGGCGAAGGCGGCCCGCAGACCCCCGCACTTCGAGGGCGGCTGAATCATCCCTGCGGGGCCGGCTTGAGGACGGCGAAGGGGGCTCCGAAGGGGTCGGCGAGCCAGGCGATCCGGCCCACGTCGGGGATGTCCGCCGCCGGCATGAGGACCGAGCCGCCGTTCCCCTGCGTCCGCACCGCGGTGTCGTCCACGTCCGCCACCGCGAAGTACGGGATCCAGCGCGCGTGGTCCCCGCCCTCCTGGAGCTCGGCGATCCCGCCGAACGAGGCGTCCTGCTGGTCGCCCTCGGCCGTGGACAGCACCCGGTAGGTCATCCCCGGCGCGTCCATGTCCTGAGAGCGCCAGCCGAACAGCTTGCCGTAGAACTCAACGGCGGCCCGCGGGTCGGGGACGTGCAGCTCCGCCCAGCACAGCGTGTTGTCCTCGGAGGTCTTCTCCAGACCCTTGACCGAGCCCGGCTGCCACACCGCGAAATCGGCGCCGCCGGGGTCGGTCAACTGGGCCATCCGCCCGGCGTCCATCACGTCGAAGGGCTCCGCGCGCACCCTGCCTCCGGCGCTCTGAGCGGTCTTGGCCGTGGCGTCGGCGTCCGGTGTGTGGAAGTACACGGTCCAGGCGGAGCTCGCACCCTCCTCGGTCAGCGGCCCGAGCGCGGCGACCGTGCGGCCGTCCTGCCGGAAGAAGCCGTAGCCGCCCGCGTCCGGGCCTGCCGAGGCGAACTCCCAGCCGAAGACGGCGGTGTAGAACCCGGCGGCGACCGCCGTGTCGGGACTGCCGAGATCGATCCAGCTGGGGGAGCCCTTGGTGAAGTCCGTACCGAGCATGTCGTGCCCTGCCTTTCCGCGTCTGGAGGTCGTCCGGCCACCCTCGCCGATCCTCCACGCTCGGTCCCGCCCACGCAGCCGCAGGCGCCCGTGTTCATCCGCGTGGACCAGCGCGATCCGCTTTCACCCGCGCGCGTCACTCCCCGAACCGCCCCCGCCCCAGCTGCTCGCGCACCGGCACCACGGGCTCGTTGACCAGGGACCGGCGCTGCCAGTTGGCGCCGTCGACCACCAGCGTGTGCCCGGAGACGAACCGGGCGTACGGGGAGGCCAGGAAGGTCGCCGCCCAGCCCAGCTCGCGCGGGTACCCCACGCGGAGCGCCGGCTGCCTGGAGTCCTGGTGGGACGCCCGGTCGAGGGCGCCCCGGATGTCGGACGTCATGTCCTCGTGCGGCATCAGCCCCGGCACCAGACCGTTGACCTGGATCCCGTACGGTCCCCACTCCACGGCCAGCGTCTCCACCAGGTTCTTGACCCCGGCCTTCGCCGCCGCCGAGTGGGCGAAGCCGGGGCCGCCGGTCCAGGCGTACGAGGCCCCCACGTTGACCACCGACCCGGGAGTGCCCGCCGCGAGATGGCGGCGGGCGAACTCCCGGGTCGTGAACCAGGTGCCCGTGAGCGTGATGTCGACGACCGCGCGCCAGCCGTTCGGCGACAACTCCTCGGCCGGTACGGGGAAGTTGGCCGCCGCGTTGTTGACCAGGACGTCCGGGCGGGCGCCGAGCGTCGCCTCGCAGGAGGAGAAGACCCCGGCGACCGCCTCGGCGTCGCGGATGTCGCAGACGGCGGTCGCCACCCGCGTCCCGCCGATCCCGCCCAGCTCGTCCCGCGCCGCCTCGAGCCTGGCGGCCGTACGCCCGACGATCAGCAGCTCCGCCCCGAGCCGGGCGAACTCCGCCGCGATCGCCCTCCCCAGCCCCGATCCGCCTCCGGTCACGAGGACCACCCGCCCCTCGTACGTCCCCGGCGGCAGCGCGCTCGCGCCGAGCGGGGGAGGGGCGGGGAGTCCCGGCAGGTCCTGCGCTTCGTCGGTCATGCCGCATCGATAGCGCGGGAGGAGCGAGAACTGAAGACCCGTCAGCCTCCGGACACCGCGGCCGCGGCCTTGCGGTCCAGATCTTCCGTGATCAGCTCCATGTTGATCGCCACGCCGGCCCGGTAGCCGCCGCTCGCCGCGTTGACGACCTGCTCATGGGCTCCGATCGCGTTCCCCGCCGCCCACACGCCGGGCACGCTGGTCCGCCCCGTCTCGTCCACCGCCACGAAGGCGCCGAGCGGCGTCTCGCGCGTCGTGGCGCCCAGCGCGGTGAGCAGGCCGTCCCTGGGTGTCATGCGCGGCCCCACGAAGAGGACGTCTCGCGCGACGACCCGCCCGTCCGTCATGCGTACGCCCGTGAAGCGGTCGTCCTCGACGACCAGACCGGCGACCTCGCCCGTCACGACCTCGATTCCGGCCGCCGCCACCCGGGCCCGGTCCTCCTCGGAGGGCTCGTCGGCGGTGTGCAGGAAGAGCGTCACGTCGTCGGACCACTGTGCGACGACCAGGGCCTGATGGGCACCCATCACCGGATGCGCGATCACCCCGAAGGCCCGGTCGCGGACCTCCCAGCCGTGGCAGTACGGGCAGTGCAGCACATCGCGGCCCCACCGCTCGGCGACGCCGTCGATCTCCGGCAGCTCGTCGACCAGACCGGTGGTGACGACGAGCCGGCGCGCCTCGACCCGACGGCCGTCGTCCACGGTCACCACGAAACCGCCGGCGTCGTCCGGCGCCGCCGCCGTCACCCGCCCGGCCGCCCACTCCACCCCGTACGCGGCGATCTCCCGACGCCCGACCTCCAGGAAGTCCGCCGGGCTCATCCCGTCCCGGGAGAGGAAACCGTGCATGTGGGCGGCCGGGGCGTTGCGCGGCTCGCCGGCGTCGATCACCAGGGTCCTTCGCCGTGACCGCCCGAGGATCAGGGCCGCGCTCAGTCCGGCCGCGCCACCGCCCACCACCACCGCGTCGTACCGCTCGTTCGTGTCCATGTCCCGACCCTCGCTCGGACTCGCACGCTTGACAAACGCTCTTGCCGTTTCCGCAAATGGAGAGCATGACCGACGACGAACGCATCGACGACGTACTGAACGAGGTCGGCCCGCGGCTGCGCCGCGTCCGGCGTGAGCGCGGCGCCACACTGGGGGACCTGTCCGCCTCCACCGGGATCTCCGTGAGCACGCTCTCCCGACTGGAGTCCGGGCAGCGCAAGCCGAGCCTCGAGCTGCTGCTGCCCATCGCCCGGGCCCACCAGGTGCCGCTCGACGAGCTGGTCGGAGCGCCGTCGGTCGGTGATCCCCGGGTGCGCGCGAAGCCGATCGTGCGACACGGCCGGACCATGTACCCGCTGACGCGCCAGCCCGGCGGCCTCCAGGCCTACAAGATCGTGCAGGAGAAGGCCGAGACACTGGTGGAGCAGCGGGTCCACGAGGGGTACGAGTGGCTCTACGTCCTCTCCGGGAAGCTGCGGCTCGTCCTCGGCGAGCACGACGTGGTCATCGGCGCGGGGGAGGCGGCTGAGTTCGACACGCGCGTGCCGCACTGGTTCGGTCCGACGGCCGACGGTCCGGTGGAGTTCCTGAGCCTCTTCGGGCCGCAGGGCGAGCGGATGCATGTGAGGGCGAGGCCCAAGGCGTCCTGACGGAGCCCCGGGGAGAAGAAGTACCCGGCCGACGGTTCCACCAGGCACAAGCGACCGCTTAGTATGCGACCGACCGCGCAGTACGGACGACGGCTGGTGGAGGACCGCGATGCAGGCATGGCGAGTGCACGAGAACGGCGAGCCGGGCGAGGTGATGCAGCTCGACGAGGTGGACACGCCGACACCCGGCGAGGGGCAGCTGCTCCTCAAGGTGCGCGCGGCCAACGTCAACTTCCCCGACGCCCTGCTCTGCCGGGGCCAGTACCAGGTGCGACCCCCGCTGCCCTTCACCCCCGGCGTGGAGATCTGCGGCGAGACCGAGGACGGCCGCCGGGTCATCGCCACCCCCGCCCTCCCGTACGGCGGACTCGCCGACTACGCGGTGGCGGACGCGGCGGCCCTGCTCCCCGCGCCCGAGGCCCTCGACGACGCCGAGGCGGCCGCGCTCCACATCGGCTACCAGACCGGCTGGTTCGGCCTGCACCGCCGCGCCGCGCTCAAGGAGGGCGAGACCCTCCTCGTCCACGCCGCCGCGGGCGGTGTCGGCAGCGCCGCCGTCCAGCTCGGGAAGGCGGCCGGCGCCACCGTCATCGGCGTCGTCGGCGGAGCGGAGAAGGCGGACGTCGCCCGTGCGCTCGGCTGCGACGTCGTCGTCGACCGGCACTCCGAGGACGTCATCGCCGCCGTCAAGGAGGCCACCGGCGGCCGGGGAGCCGACGTGATCTACGACCCCGTCGGCGGCGCGGCCTACGCGCAGTCCGCCAAGGTGGTCGCCTTCGAGGGCCGGATCGTGATCGTCGGCTTCGCGAGCGGCTCCATCCCCTCGCCGGCGCTCAACCACGCCCTCGTCAAGAACTACTCGATCGTCGGACTCCACTGGGGTCTCTACAACCTGAAGGACCCGGCCGCGATCCTGCGCTGCCACGAGACCCTCACCGAGTACGCCGCCAAGGGGCTCATCAAGCCGCTGGTCAGCGAGCGGGTGCCGTTCGCCGGCGCGGCGGACGCCGTGCAGCGGGTCTCCGAGGGCGTCACCACCGGCCGTCTGGTCGTCCTCCCGGAAGGGGCCGCCCGATGACCGCCCCGATCGACGCCGAGGAGCTCCGCGCGCGGACCGGGCGGCTGCTCGCCGAGCACCCGCCCGCCACCACCGACCGCACGGAGTTCCTCCGGGCCCGCTTCGACGCGGGCCTCGCCTGGGTCCACTACCCCGTCGGCCTCGGCGGCCTCGACGCCCCGCGCTCCCTCCAGACCGTCGTCGACGCCGAACTGGCCGCCGCCGGTGCCCCCGACAACGACCCCCGCCGGATCGGCATCGGCCTCGGCATGGCCGCGCCGACCCTGCTCGCCTACGGCTCCGACGAGGTCAAGCGGCGCTTCCTCAAGCCGCTCTGGGTCGGCGAGGAGGTGTGGTGCCAGCTCTTCAGCGAGCCGGGCGCGGGCTCCGACCTCGCGGCGCTCGGCACGCGTGCCGTCCGCGAGGACGGGGGAGGGTGGGTCGTCAACGGGCAGAAGGTGTGGACGTCCAGCGCGCACGTCGCCCGCTGGGCCATCCTCATCGCCCGCACCGACCCGGACCTGCCCAAGCACCGGGGCATCACCTACTTCATCTGCGACATGACCGACCCCGGTGTCGAGGTCCGGCCGCTGCGCCAGATCACCGGAGAGGCCGAGTTCAACGAGGTCTTCCTGACCGACGTCCGCATCCCCGACGCCCACCGGCTCGGTGAGACCGGCGACGGCTGGCGCGTCGCGCAGACCACGCTCATGAACGAGCGGGTCTCCATCGGCGGCGCCCGTATCCCCCGCGAGGGCGGGATGATCGGGCCGGTCTCCACGACCTGGCGCGAGCGCCCCGAGCTGCGGACCCACGAGCTGCACCGGCGGCTGCTCGACCTCTGGGTCGACTCCGAGGTGGCCCGCCTCACCGGCGAGCGGCTGCGTCAGCAGCTCGTCGCCGGACAGCCCGGCCCCGAGGGCAGCGCCATGAAGCTGGGCTTCGCCCGGCTCAACCAGGCCATCAGCGGCCTGGAGGTCGAACTCCTCGGTGAGGAGGGGCTGTTGTACGGGGACTGGACCATGCGCCGCCCCGAGCTGGTCGACTTCACCGGCCGGGACGCCGGCTACCGCTATCTGCGCTCCAAGGGCAACTCGATCGAGGGCGGTACGACCGAGGTCCTGCTCAACATCGTCGCCGAACGCGTCCTCGGCCTGCCCGCCGAGCCGCGCAACGACAAGGACGTCGCCTGGAAGGACCTCGCGCGATGACTGATCTGCTCTACTCCGAGACCGAGGACGACCTGCGGGCGGCGGTCCGCTCCCTGCTCACCGACCGGGCGGACCCGAGCGTGGTGCTCGGCCGGATCGAGAGCGGTGATCCGTACGTCCCCGGCCTCTGGAAGTCGCTGGCCGGTGACATGGGCGCGGCGGGACTCCTCGTACCCGAGAAGCTCGGCGGGCAGGGCGCGAGCCACCGTGAGGCGGCCGTGGTCCTGGAGGAGCTCGGCCGCGCGGTGACCCCGGCGCCGTACCTCACCAGTGCCGTCGTGGCGACGGAGACCCTGCTCGCGCTGGACACGGAGAGCGCCCCGGTCGCGGAGTTGCTCTCCGGTCTCGCGGGCGGCCGGACGGTGGCGGTGCTCGCCGTCCCGCTCTCGGCGGACCCCGACGCACAGCCGCCCACCACCGACCGGGTGACGGGCGTCGCGGACGCCGCCGCGGCGGACGTCCTGCTCGTGCTCCGTGCCGACGGGCTGTACGCGGTCCCGGCCGCCGAGGCCACGGTCCAGGCGCAGACCCCCCTCGACCTGACCAGGCCGCTCGCGGCGGTCACCACGGACGGGACGAGCGGCACCCGGCTCGCGGACCCGGACACGGCTCGTGCGGCGGTCCGTCGCGGACTGCTCGCGGGCGCCGGACTTCTCGCCTCCGAGCAGCTCGGGCTCGCCGAGTGGTGCCTGGAGGAGACCGTCCGCCACACCCGCGAGCGCTACCAGTTCAACCGGCCCGTCGGCTCCTTCCAGGCGCTCAAGCATCGGATGGCGCAGCTCTGGCTGGAGGTCGTGAACGCCCGGGCGGCGGCCCGCGCCGCAGCCGACGCGCTGGCCACCGGCAGCCCCGACGCCCCGCTGACGGTGGCCGTGGCCCAGGCGTACTGCTCGAAGGTCGCCGTCCGCGCGGCCGAGGAGTGTGTCCAACTGCACGGCGGCATCGGCATGACCTGGGAGCACCCCGCCCACCTCGCGCTGAAGCGGGCCAAGTCCGACCAGATCGCGCTCGGTTCGACGGGGCGGCACCAGGACACGGTCGCCGCGCTGGTCGGCCTCCCGGCTCCCGCCTAGGGCAGAAGTAAGTGGCCCTTGTGCCCGCACCCCTTTACATACTGTTTAATTGCGAGTCGTTCGCAATAACAGTTGATCTTCAAGAGGGGTGTGGGCACGATGACCGCCCGATCCATACGCGGCGCGGCCGCCACGACGCTGGCCGGAGCCCTGGCCCTCACCGCGGCGGCCTGTTCGAACCCGGGCGGGACCGCCGCGGGTGCCGGCGGCCCGAAGGATTCCGCGGTCGTCGGCATCGCCTACGAGCCCGAGACGCTCAGCCCTCTCCTCGGCTACGGCAAGGACGGCAACTCCAAGATCTTCGACGGCCTCCTGGCCTTCGACGGCGACATGAAGCTGAAGCCGGCGCTCGCCCTGAAGCTGCCCCACATCGGCGACGGCGGCCTCACCTACACGTACACCCTCCGCGACGACGTGACCTTCAGCGACGGCGTCCCCTTCACCGCGAAGGACGTCGTCTTCACGTACCGGACGATCCTCGACCCGAAGACGAACAACCCCTCCCGCACCGAACTCGACGCCCTCAAGAGCGTCGAGGCGGTCGGCGACGACACCGTCGTCTTCCGGCTCAAGTACCCCTACGCGCCCTTCGCCGAGCGCACCGTCCACGCCATCGCCCCCGAGCACGTCGCCGCGAAGCAGGACGTCAACACCGGGGCCTTCACCACCGAGCCGATCGGCACCGGACCGTACGTCCTCAGCGACTGGTCCAAGGGCGAGAAGCTCAGCTTCAAGGCCAACCCGACCTACTGGAACGGCGCGCCCCGGGTGAAGAAGTTCACCATGGCCATCATCAAGGACGACGACGTACGCGCCACCCGACTCCGCGCCGGCGACCTGGACGCCGCCATCCTGCCGCCCAACCTCGCCGCGGGCTTCGAGAACGACAAGGCGAAGAAGACCTACGCCGCGAAGACCTACGACTACCGGACGGTCACGCTCCCGACCCACGACACGGTCACGGGAGACACCGCCGTCCGCCGCGCCCTCGACGTCGCCGTCGACCGGCAGGCCATGGTCGACAAGATCCTCGAAGGCGCCGGAAAGCCCGCCTACGGCCCTGTCCCCACCGACAGCGAGTGGTTCGCCAAGGGCACCGAGCGCCGCCACGACCTCGCCGGCGCCCGGAAGATCCTCGACGAGGCCGGCTGGAAGCCCGGCCCCGACGGCATCCGCGTGAAGAACGGCGTACGGGCGACGTTCCCGCTCTGGTACCTCTCCGGCGACAAGCTCCGCCAGGACCACGCCCTCGCCTACGCCTCCGACGCCAAGAAGGCCGGCATCGAGATCAAGACGCAGGGCGGTACCTGGGAGGTCATCGAGCCCCGGATGAAGACCGACGCGGTCCTCGCCGGCGGCGGCTCGCCCGGCGACCCCGACTTCGACCAGTACCTGCTCCTGAAGTCCACCCTCGGCGGCGACGGCTTCAACAACATGGCGTGGTACGACGACAAGGCCGTCGACAAGGCCCTGGAGGACGGCCGTCGGACGAACGACGCCGTCAAGCGGCATGCCGCCTACTCCACCGTCCAGCGCGAGCTCGTGAAGAACCCCGGCTACACCTTCCTCACCCACATCGACCACCTCTACGTGGTGAACGACGGCTGGAACGGACTCTCCACCCAGATCGAGCCGCACGACCACGGCCTGGCCTCCGGCCCCTGGTGGAACGTCGAGGCGTGGATCCCCAAGGACACGAAGAAGTGAGCCGACGCCTCCCCTGGGGGGCCATGGCCCGGATGACGGGACGGCGGGCCCTGTTCGCCGTCCCCGTCCTCCTCGCCGTCACCTTCGCGGTCTTCGCCGTCGCCGACGCCTCCCCCTTCGACCCCGTCAAGGCGTACGCCGGCACCGCCGGACTCACCGCCTCGCAGGAGAACCTCGACCAGCTCCGCGCCAACCTCGGAGCCGACCGGCCCCTGGTCACCCGCTGGTGGGACTGGCTCACCGCCGCCCTCCACGGAGACCTCGGCGACTCCAGCGTCATGCGTCAGCCCGTCGCCGACGTCATCGCCGAGCGCATCGGCTGGTCCGCGCTGCTCGCCGCCACGGCCTTCCTCGTCGCCATCCTCCTCGGCACCGCCCTCGGCGTCCTCGCCGGCCGCCGCCGCGGCGGCCTGCTCGACCGGACCGTCAGCTCCGCCGCGTACACCCTGGAAGCCGCCCCCGCCTTCTGGCTCGGGCTGCTCGCCATCTGGTTCTTCGCACTGAGGCTCGGCGCCCTGCCGGCCGGCGGTCTCACCGACACCGCCAGCGACACCGTCACCGCCGACCAGGTGATCAGCCACCTCGTGCTGCCCGCCCTCGTCCTCGGCGTCTCCCAACTGCCGTGGTTCTACCTGTACGTCAGGCAGGGCGTCGGCGACGCACTGGAGGAGGACCCCGTACGCGGGGCACGCGCGCGTGGGCTGAGGGAGCGGACCGTCCTGCTCGGCCACGCCCTGCGCTCCGGAATGCTGCCCATGCTCACGCTGGTCGGCTCCCGCGTCCCCGAACTCATCACCGGAGCCCTCCTCGTGGAGACCGTCTTCAGCTGGCCCGGCATCGCCGCCGCGACCGTCCAGGCCGCGACCTCAGTGGACTTCCCGCTGCTCGCCGCGCTCACCGTGCTCGCCACCGCCGCCGTGCTCCTCGGCAACCTCCTCTCCGACCTGCTGTACGGGCTCGCCGACCCGAGGGTGGGCTTCGATGGCTGACCACCTGGCACGCCGCGTACGGCTGTGGAGCTCCGCGGGACTCGTCGGCGCGGTCCTCCTCGCCGTCCTCCTCGTCCCGCCGCTCGTCCAGCTCGACGAACAGGCCGTCGACCTCTCGCTGAAACTCCTCCCGCCGTCCTGGGAGCACCCCTTCGGGACCGACGACGTCGGCCGCGACCTGCTGCTGCGCTGTGTCTACGGGCTGCGGATCTCGCTCCTCGTCGGCCTGGTCGCCGCGCTCGTCGCCACCGTCATCGGCACCGCCGTCGGCGCGGCGGCCGCCTCCCTCGGCGGCTGGACAGACCGGGTCGTGATGCGGATCGTCGACGCCTTCTCCTCCGTACCGCACCTGCTGCTCGGCATCTTCATCGTCGCGATGTTCCGGCCGGGCGTATGGCCGGTCATCGTTTCCGTCGCCCTGACGCACTGGCTCTCGACCGCCCGGATCGTCCGCTCCGAAGTGCTCTCGCTCCGCTCACGCCCCTACATCGACGCGGCGATCTCCGGCGGCGCCTCGCGGTGGCGCGTGACCGCGCGCCATCTGCTGCCCGCCGTCCTGCCGCAGGCCGGGCTCGCCGCCGTCCTGATGGTGCCGCACGCCATGTGGCACGAGTCCGCGCTCTCCTTCCTCGGCCTCGGCCTCCCCAGCCACCAGGCCAGCCTCGGCAACCTCGTGCAGTCCGCGCGCTCCTCGCTGCTCGCCGGTGACTGGTGGCCGACGCTCTTCCCCGGCCTGCTGCTCATCGTGCCGACACTCGCGATCGCCGGCCTCGCCGGCGTGTGGCGCGACCGGCTCAACCCGCGCCGCCGATCGGAGCTGATGCTGTGAACCCGCGCCTCGTACGGGCCCTGGAGGCCGTCACCGCCGAGAGGGCCGACGAGGCCGTCCTCAGCGTGCGCGGACTCTCCGTCCGCTTCCGGATGCGCGGCGGACGGCACGTCGCCGCCGTCACCGACGCGGACTTCGACCTGGCCGCGGGGGAGTGCCTCGCCCTCGTCGGCGAGAGCGGCTGCGGCAAGTCCGTCCTCGCCTCCGCGCTCCTCGGACTCCTGCCCGGCAACGCCGAGACGTCCGGCACGGCGCTGCTCGACGGCGTCGACCTGCTCGCCGCCGACGAGCGGACCCTGGCCCGCACGGTACGAGGACGGCGTGTCGGCCTCGTACCGCAGAGCCCCGCCGCCCACCTCACCCCCGTGCGGACCGTGCGGTCCCAGCTGGAGGAGACCGTCCGCGAACTGACCGGCGCTCCGCGCCGGGAGAGGCGCGCCGCGGCCGAGGCGGCAGCCGACCGGGCCGCCTTCCCCGCCGGCCACCTCGACCGCCACCCGCACGAACTCTCCGGCGGCCTGGCCCAGCGCGCGGCGACCGCCCTCGCGCTCATCGGCGACGCCCCGCTCCTGCTCGCGGACGAGCCGACCACCGGCCTCGACCGCGACCTGGTCGAGCGGACCGTCGACGAACTGCGCCGCCACGCCGACGAGGGCCGCGCGCTGCTGCTCATCACCCACGACCTGGCCGCGGCGGAACGCATCGCCGACCGGGTGGCGGTGATGTACGCGGGCCGGATCGTCGAGACGACGCCCGCCCGCCGCTTCTTCGGCGAGCCGGGCCCGCGCCATCCGTACGCCCGCGGCCTGCTGAACGCCCTGCCCGACCGGGCGTTCACCCCCATCCCCGGCATGCCGCCCGAGCTGACCGCCCTGCCGCCCGGCTGCGCGTTCGCCCCGCGCTGCGCGCGGGCGACGGATGCCTGCGGCACGCTGCCGTCGCCGCTCGCCCGAGTGGCCTGCCACCACCCCGTGGGACAGGTCCCCGATGCGTGACACCCGGACCGAGCGCACACCCCGGTGTGCCGACGGCTCGGGGCCGAGCCTCGCCGGCCATGGCGGGGGCCCGTGGTGCCCGCCCCAAGGCGTCGCCGGCTCGCTGCCGAATTCCGCCGGTTCCCGCCGCCGGGCGAGCCGTGGCGCGGGTACGGGGCGTGTGCACACCCGTCGGCCCGCGGTCGATCGCGGCCGTCCTCTCGCTCCCGTCGCACCAGGAGTGCCCTGTGCTTGAACTCGACGCCGTCACCGCCGGCTACGACCGCCGCGCACCGGTCTTCCGCGGCGCCTCGCTGACGCTCGAACCCGGCGAGTCGGTCGGCCTGCTCGGACCCAGCGGGTGCGGCAAGTCCACCCTCGCCCGGGTCGCGGCCCTGCTCCACCGGCCGGAGGCCGGCCGCGTCGCGATCGACGGGCAGGAGGCGCGGGGCTGGCGCCACCGCGCCCCGCGCGCCCTGCGGACCTCCGTCGGCGTGGTGTTCCAGCAGCCCCGGATGTCCGCCGACCCGCGGCTGCGGCTGCGCGATCTGATCGCCGAACCCCTGCGGGCCGGCGGCCGCCGCGCGGAGATCCCCGAACGGCTGGCCGCGCTCGCCCCCGCCGTCGGCCTCACCGACGACCTGCTGGCGCGCCGCCCGCACGAGGTCAGCGACGGTCAGCTCCAACGGGCCTGCCTGGCACGAGCGCTGGTACTGCGCCCCCGCTGGCTGGTCTGCGACGAGATGACGGCCATGCTCGACGCCTCGACCACGGCCGCCCTCGTCGCCGCGGTGGAGTCGTACCGCGCGCAGTCGGGCGCCGGTCTGCTCGCCGTCGGACACGACCGCGTCCTGCTCGACCGCTGGTGCGACCGCACGGTCGAATGGTCCGACTGTGTGGCGGCCTGACCTCGAATTCCTGCGCAAGTGGATCGTGCTGAAGGCAACTACCGTGCCATGATGGTGAGTTATGACGCCAGGGGAGGGTGTGACTAAGCACGAGATCCGCATCAGGCCGGTTCAGGAGACTTCACGCAGTGACGTCGACGCCCTGCTGACCTGGCTCACGCGCGAGCGGATCGTGAAGGAGAAGCTCGAAAAGGGGGAGTTACGGGTCGAGCAGAGGGCCACACCGGACGAGCACGGCACCCCGATGGGCCTCGGGACCGAGATCGTCCTCGTCGTCCTCCAGGGGGTGACCGGCGTCGTGTTCGTCGAGCTCCTGGAGCAGGCGAAGTCCGCGGTGCGGGAGTGGCAGGAGAACCGTCGGTCGGTCGGTGAGGACGATCCCCCCGACTTCGACGTCACCTCGGACGGCGATCCGAGGTAGCCCGGTGGCGCGCTTCGACCCGCGCGGAAGGGTGAACCACGCTCTGCTCGTCACGGTGCCCGAGTACACCTCCGATCTGCCGCCGGATCCGTCCGGCGTGCTGGGCGACATCGCCGCCGTCCGGCACAACAGCACGGAGCTGGAGCGGGCGCTGCGCACGGGTGGGGTGTTCCGCGAGGAGGACATCACCACCAGCAGCCCGGCCGGCTCCGACCTGTTCTTCCGGGACCTCATGCGTGCCCGGGACCGTGCGGACGGTCTGCTCCTGCTGTACTTCGCCGGCCACGGCCTGGTGTCCAGCTACAACGAGCCGGACGAACTGTGGCTCGCCATGCCCCGCACGACGATCGTGCCGGGAGATCCGCCGGCGTTCCTGCAGGCCGTCCGCTGGAGCGAGGTCCTCCCCGCGCTGTGCCAGGCACGGGCCGAGCAGGTGGTGGTGGTCCTCGACTGCTGCTACGCGGGCAACGCGTCGGCGGCCTGGAACCGGCTGCCCGCCGACCATCGCGAGCGGATCTCGCTGCTCGCCTGCGTGCAGGCGAACGACAGGATCGACGCGGGGGACGCGGACACGCCCACACCCTTCACCGCGCGGTTGGTCCGGGTGCTCGAGGAGGGTGCCGACGGCGCGGGCGGCGAGGTGAGCTTCAGCGTGCTCTCCGACGCGCTCAGGGCGCACATGTCCGTGAACCACACCACCCTGCGCAAGAAGCCGACCCCGTGGGTGCCCCAGAGCTGCCCGGCCGACGGCGCCGACGTCGTCCTCGCCGCCGCCGACGAGCCTCCGCCCCCTCCGCCGCCGCCCCCTCCGCCCGTCCCGCCGCGGCGGCGCGGGCGATGGCGCCGTGTCCCCCTCCTGGCCTGGGCGGCCCTGGCCCTGTCGCTGGCCGTCGTGGTGGGCTTCGCCGTCTACCGCGCCCTGCCGACGAGCCCGTGCACGTCCCCCCTGGAACTGAGACTGCTCACCGACCCGGACTCCGAGCCGACCGTGCGCAAGGCGGTCAACGCCTTCCTCGAGTCGCCCGCCAACCAGGAAGGCGGCTGCCGGCGCAGTGGCATCACCGTCTACGGTGCCAAGGCCGCCGACGCCATCGCCGCCTTCCGGGACTCCTCGCGCTTCTGGCAGGACCCCGACACCGAGACCAACCCCCAGCGGGACATCGGTCCCCAGCCGGACATCTGGATTCCCGGCACGGCGGCAGCCGTGGAACGCGCCCGCTCCTACGGCGGCGGCGGATCGTCGGTGGAACTGACGGCGTACAAGCCCTTCGTCCACTCGCCGATGGTGCTGGCCGTCCCCGCCCAGCTGGCCGAGGGCTCGGAGAAGGACCGGTTCGGCCGCCCGCTCGCCCAGTTCGTCGAGGCGCTGACCCAGCGCGCCGCCGGCGCCGTCGTGGCGCGGAGCGACCCGGAACACACCGACTCCGGACTGCTCGCCACCGTGGGCCTGTACGGGAACCGTCCCGGCGCCGCGGCCGGTGTGGAACGGGGTCTGGCACCCGGACGGCCGCTGCCCGACGGCCGCGCGCTGCTGTGCGAGCTGCCCAAGTCGGCCGCCGTCGACACGAGGACCGCCGCGCTCGTGCCGGAGCACCTGCTGAGGACGGGGGTGAGCTGTGGGCGGCAGACCCGGACCCCCCGTGTGGCGGAGTACCCGGCCGACGTGCCCCGGCTCGCGCTGCCCTTCGTACGGGTCCACTGGGACGGCGGCGACCAGGACAAGGCGGCCCGGGACGATGCCGCCGAGCGCTTCCGTGTCTGGCTGACCGGCACGGAGGGAGTGGCCGTGTTCACTGGCGACGGCTACCGCGCAGGGCCGGGCGACGCGCAGACCCCGGCCTCCCCGTCCGCCTCGCCGCCCGCCGCCGGCGCGCTCGCCGACCCCGGGCGGCTTCCGGACGCGGGCGACGCCAGGACGATGGACGCCGCCCTGGAGGGGTACCGCAAGGCCAACGGCCCCGGCCGGGTGCTGTTCCTGCTCGACAACTCCGGTTCGATGAGGAGCTCGTGGGACGGTCCCGGGGGCGGTCCGGGGATCATCCAGCAGTCCCTCGGCGGACTGGGCGGCCAGGACGAGTACGGCCTCTGGACGGTGTCGTCGAAGCCCGGAGCCGCCCGCCCGTACACGCCTCTGCTGGCCCTCGGCACGCACAGGAACCGCGACGAGGCGAAGAGGACCGTCGGCGGGGCCCGGATCGAGGACAACGAGGCCGATCCGTACCGGGCGTTGAGCGACGCGGTGACCGCCGTGAAGGCCGGCGACGCCGACCGTCCCCGGCTGATCGTCGTCGTCACGGACGACGAGGACAACGTCCCCGGCGGCCGGCTGGAGGGGGTGCTCACGACGCTGCGGCAGGCGGGGGTCCCGGTCGTCATGGCGTCCCTGGACGTCGGCGGCTGCGCCAAGGGCCGGCCCGACGAGCGGATCGCGACCGCGAGCGGTGGGCGGTGCCTGGACGGCTCGGGGGATCTCATCGCCGGGCTGCGGGACGAGGTCGCCAGAACCGGTACAGGGGAGGGGACATGACCGCCCGCGCATCCCGCCGCACCACGACGTTCCTCCTCGCCTGTCTCCTCGCGCTCGGCGCATGCACGGGCGAGGGCGGCGATCCGCCCGAGAACGCGACCGACTCCGGTGCGCCGCTCCTGATCGCCAGCGGCCGGGACGTCACCGGCAAGGGCGGAATCCGCGAGAGGCTGATCAAGGAGTGGAACGCCAGGCCGGGCAACACCCACCAGGCGCGCCTGGTCGAACTGCCGGGCTCCGCCGACCAGCAGCGCAGCCAGCTGCTCGGCGCCCTCCAGTCCGGAAGCGCCCGGTACGACGTGGTCAACCTGGACGTCACCTGGGTCCCCGAGTTCGCCGAGGCGAAGCTCGTCCAGGAGCTGGACGCGGGCCTCGTCGACGACGACGTCATCGACTCCGTCGCCCGTACGGCCCGTTGGGACGACAAGACCTACTCCGTCCCCTTCAACACCGACGTCGGGCTGCTCTACTACCGCCGCGACCATCTGGAGCGGGCCGGGGTGCAGAACAAGAACACCCGCCTCGACGAGAACACCACCTGGAACCAGGTACGCGACCTCATCAGGACCGTCGAACAGGCCGACCTCCCCGGCGTCGAGGCGGGCTGGACCACCCAACTCGCCCCGTACGAAGGGCTGACGGTCAACGGCATCGAGGCGTTCGCCTCGGTCCTCGAGAACGGCCTCACCGACGAACGCGGCCGCTACACGGCCGACGTGGGCGCCCTGGAGGACGGTCTGGAGGAGCTGCGCGCCCGTACCGAGAGCTCCTACCTCCTGCCCGACGCCACCGGCTCCGACGAGGCCGCGTCCCTCACCGCCTTCATCGACGGCAGGACGACCTTCCTGCGCCACTGGCCCTACGCCTACCGCACGTTGCACCAGTCGCTGACCCCCGACCGGCTCGGAGTCGCCCCGCTGCCCGGCAAGGCGGTCCTCGGAGGCCAGAACCTCGCCGTCACCATGTCCGCCACCGGCAAGCGCGCCGAAGCGGCGCGGGATCTGATCAGGTTCCTCACCGACCCACAGAGCGAACGCTGCCTGCTCGACGCGGGCTTCGCCGCCACCCGGGAGTCCGCGTACACGGAGGACAAGGTCACCTGCCGGCTCCCCGCCGCCTCCGCGCCCTCGCCGTCGGCGGAGAGCGCGGACCGGATGCCGCGTGCGGACGGGCGCCCGCTGTACGCGCGGACCACCCTGCTGACCGCCCTGAAGGGCGAGGCCGTCGCCCGCCCCCGTACCCCGCACTACGGGGCCTTCACCCAGACCTTCACCACGCATCTGAGCCGGCTGTTCGGTGACAGTCCCCCCGACCTCAAGCAACTCGCCGGGGATCTGGACAGGGCGTTGCGAGACGCCCTGCCCGAGCCCTCCTCGTGAGTCCGTAACCCGCGGGTGAACCGCCGCGGTGGGAATGTCACCCGTTCGGCAGACATGCCGTACGGCCGGACGGCGCCCCCGCTGCGCCACACTGGCCGCCGAACGCCGCGATTCCGGCGCGGCGCAAGGAGGGTGTGGGCGATGGCCGTGTCCGTTTCTGTCGTACTGCTGCTTCTCGTTCTGGCGGTGATCTTCCTCCGCAACGGCGGTCTCAAGCTCTCCCACGCGCTGGTCTGCGCCCTGCTCGGCTTCTTCCTCGCGGGCACGAGCATGGCGCCGACCATCCAGAACGGGGTCGCCGCCACGGCCAACGTGGTCAGCAGCCTCAAGCCCTGACGCCGTTCGACGTAACGTTTCACGATCATGAAGTGCCCATGAAACAACGGGCAGTTGCATGTACATCTCACGGACCCGGGCTTAACGTCGGCCGCCGGCGCGACCGACGTACGCACCCGAGGAGCCGCATTGACCACCCCCCGAAGAGCCCGTGTGCTCGCCCTGATCGCCGCGGTGAGCGCGACCGCCCTCGCGCTCGCCACCCCCGTCGCCTTCGCCGACGACATACCGCTGGCCCCCGGTCACCGGCTCGTCGACCACTACGACGGCGCTCCCGCCACCGCTCTGCCCGTGCCGGGCGCGCCGCCCGCCCAGCATCCCCACCTCGCCCCCAACGGGCGCAGCGGGATGCACGCGGACGGCGCGGGCAGCGGCACCCACCCCTTCTCCGGGCCGCTCGGACGCGACCCGAAGGTCTCCAGCGAGAAGATCGCCGCCGTCGGCGGCGAGTGCGCCACCGTCACCTTCGACTCGGCCGGCCGGATCCTCACCGTCTGCGGCACCTTCTCCGGCTTCCTGCTCAAGCTGCTCGACCCCCGCACCCTGGACACGCTCGCCGAGTACCAGCTGCCGCAGCGCTCCTCGACCGTCGAGGCCATCACCCGCCTGGACTTCGAGAAGATCTTCAAGGACACCTCGGGCGGCGCCTACTTCTACCTCGACAACCGGGACCGGGTCGTCCTCGCCGACTCCCGCCAGCACATCCTCCGTATCGCACACGGCCAGAAGCAGGACGGGAGCTGGCAGTTCACGGTCGAGGACGACTGGGACCTCACCTCGCTCGTCCCGCACGACTGCGTCAGCTGGACAAATCTCTTCCCGAGCGGCGTCTGCGACCCCGTCACCTCCGTCATGCCCGACTGGGACGGCCGCGTCTGGTGGGTGACCCGGCTCGGCCGGGTCGGCACGGTCGACCCCGCCACCGGCGCGCTCCGCTCGGTCCGGCTGGCGGGCGAGGAGATCCAGAACTCGTTCTCCGTCGCCGAGGACGGCGTCTCCATCGTCTCCGACCACGCGCTCTACAGCTTCCGCGCCGACGCCGACGGCACCCCGCGGATCCAGTGGCGCCGGACGTACGACCGGGGGACCGGCACCAAGCCCGGTTCGGTGAACCAGGGTTCGGGCACCACTCCGGACCTCTTCGGCGTCGGTGACTCCTACGTCGCGATCACCGACAACGCCGACGACCGGATGAACGTCCTCGTCTACCGGCGTGGCACCGACGTCCCCGAAGCGGATCGCCTGGTCTGCAAGGTCCCGGTGTTCCGCTCCGGCGCCTCGACCACCGACAACTCCCTGATCAGCTGGGGCAACAGCCTCGTCGTCGAGAACAACTACGGCTACGAGAACCCCACCACGCTGACCTTCGGCCGCAGCGTCGTCGGCGGGGCGACGCGGATCGACGTCCGCCCCGACGGCAGCGGCTGCGACACCGTCTGGGAGAGCGACGTCCGCTCGCCCTCCACCGTGCCCAAACTGTCCACCGCCAACGGCCTGTTGTACTTCTACGAGAAGGAGCCGAACGCCTTCGGCATCGACGCCTGGTATCTGACGGCGGTCGACTTCCGTACCGGCAAGCGCGTCTGGAAGCGGTTCACCGGCACCGGGATCGCCTACGACAACAACTGGGCCCCGATCACCATCGGGCCCGACGGCACGGCGTACGTCGGCGTCTTCAACGGGATCGTCGCCGTGCGCGACGGCGCCTGAGACGCGACGGTGCCCGGGACCCCGCGGGTCCCGGGCACCGGCCGTACCGGGCTCAGACCATCTCGGGCATCTCGCCCTCGGTGGTCTTGACGTCGATCACCGCGAACGCCGCGCCCTGCGGGTCCACGATCGCCGCGAACCGGCCGAAGGGGCTGTCCATCGGCCCGAAGACCTTCTGGCCGCCGAGCTTCACGGCCCTGTCGACGGCCTGGTCGCAGTTGTCGACGGCGAAGTAGACCTGGATGTACGACGGGATCTCGGCCGGGAAATCCTCCGCCGTCATCTTCATCCGCCCCAGCACCGGCATGTCGCCGCCCAGGTCGAAGACCTTGTAGTCCATGGTCTCGTCGGTCATCTTCTTGGCGTTGTAGCCGAACACCGACGTGAGGAAGTCGTCCGACTTCGCGGGCTCCCGGGTGAAGACCTCGGCCCACACGTAGGAGCCGGGCTCCCCCTCCAGCTCGAAGCCCGTGTGGGAGCCGGGCTGCCAGACGCCGAACATGACACCGGCCGGGTCCTGGGCCAGGCACATGGAGCCGAAGTCACCGACGGTCATCGGCTCCATGACGACGGTGCCGCCGCTGCTCTTGATCTTCTCGGCCGTGGCGGCGACGTCCGGCGAGGCGTAGTACAGACACCAGGCCGACTGCGGGGAGCCGTCCTGGCCGGGCATGGGCGGGACGACGGCCGCGACGGCCTTGCCGTTCTTGTAGGCCTGGGTGTAGTTGCCGAACTCCGAGGACGATTCGCCGAAGGTCCAGCCCAGCACCTCGCCGTAGAACGTCTTGGCGCCCTCGACGTCGGTGAACATCGCGTCGGTCCAGCAGGGTGTGCCTTCAGGTCGTGCGGCCATGACGGTGACTCTCTTCCGATCGATGAGGCTCTCGATGGGGTTGCCGTGACCACGCTAGCCAGTAGAGGGATGCCTCGCTCGGTGACGGAGCGTGTCCGTACCGGTCGGTCGCGCGAGGAGATCCCGATGCCCGACCGGGTCGGCGGCATGCGCCTGTGCTCGGGTGGAAGCCCGCCGGAAGACGGGGCCGGGCCCGGGGTCCCGAGCTCCACCAGGTCGTCGACGTCGCTCTGCCCCTGAGCCAGCGCTGACCCATACTCACCGAGCTGCTGGGGCACCTCCACAGCCTTTGAGTGTGTCGGTCGCAGCCCAGGAGCCGGATGGGCGATGGGAGGCCACGGCCATCCGTGGTCTCCACGTTCGTCAGCATGTCGGCGCGACCGAGACGCGGCTCCTGGGGTGGCAGGGCCTCCTCGCACCCTCTCTGCTGTGTTGCCTAGAACCCGCCGATCCGTCGCTCTTCTGACAGACCCGCAGAACGACATCCGTCCGTGAGGGTCCGGGCCCCCCTTGATCGGGCCATCGGCAGGAAGTTCCGTGTAGACGACCGCTGTCATCACGGATGCACTACCTCAAGTGGTGGAGGTCCAAGCGGGAGCTGACGGTGGGACATGTCGCCGCGGCCGAGTAGCCGACATCCCGTCAGCAGTCGCGGACGACGGAAGGAAGAGACACCGATGCGCTCTGCCCGCATTCTGTTCGCAGCGACCGCCGCAGCCGGCACCCTGGCCCTGACCGCGCCGGGTGCCTACGCGGCCGCCACGGGTGACTGGGACAAGGACAGCTCCTCGCACAGCCAGAAGCACGACAAGCCGAAGGGCGGCGTGCACACCGGCGCCGGCGCTCTGTCGCTGGTCGGCGAAGACCACTGGGACAAGGACAAGCACCATGACAAGCCGAAGGGTGGGATGCACACCGGCTCCGGCGCGCTCTCCCTCGTCGACGCCGATGACTGGTCCAAGGACAAGGAAAAGGACAAGGAGAACGGCTACGGCCACGAGAAGCCGAAGGGTGGGGTGCACACCGGCTCCGGTGCCCTCTCCGTCGTGAACTCCGACGACTGGTCCAAGGACAAGGAGAAGGGCAAGGAGAAGGACAAGGAGAACGGCTACGGCCACGAGAAGCCGAAGGGTGGGGTGCACACCGGCTCCGGCGCCCTCTCCGTCATGAACTCCGACGACTGGTCCAAGGAAAAGGACAAGGAGAAGGACACGGACAAGGAGAAGGACACGGGCAAGGAGAACGGCTACGGCCACGAGAAGCCGAAGGGTGGGGTGCACACCGGCGGCGGTGGTCTCGCGAGCAGCGGTACGAACGTGACCGGCGCCGTTGTGCTCGCCGGCGGTCTGGCCGCGTTCGTCCTCTACCGCCGCAGGAAGGCAGCCGGCACCGCTGCGTGAGCCATCACTGACGTGGGAGCACCTGCCCCAGGTGCTCCCACGTCCGGTTCGACTCCCTGTCAGCCAGCCGCCCCGCCATCGAAAGGTCCCCCTGGTGTCGAACCGACCAGACTCCCCTGCACGCGCGCCACGCGCCCGCCGCATCCGGCGGTGGGGAATCGCCACTGCCTTCTGGGCTCTCCTTCTCACCTCGCTCGTTCTCGTCTTCGGCCCCGGCCTACCGGGCCTGGACACGGCCCCGCCGTCCGAACCCGCCAGGGTCAGACTGGAGAATCAGGCTCCTGCGCCGGCCCCTGCCCCGACATACCGGGACCGCCCCGGGGCTCAGCCGGACAACTCGACGATGCCTCGGTCGGCCCCCACACGTCTGAAGATCCCCAAGATCGATGTCGACGCTCCGTTCATCGGACTGGCGATCGGTCCCTCTGGCGCTCTGGACCCTCCTCCCGCGAACGACACGAACCTCGTCGGCTGGCAGACCTCTGGAATCACGCCGGGCGAGCAGGGCACCGCGCTCATCGCGGGACACCTCGACACCGCAACCTCCCCAGCCGTATTCGCCCGACTCGACGAACTCGACCCTGGAGACCTCTTCGAGGTGAGGCGCGCCGACGGCAGCACCGCCACTTTCGTGGTCGACTCGGTGGAGAGCTTCCGTAAGGACGACTTCCCCGACCAGCGCGTCTACGCCGACACACCCTCCGCCCTGGTCCGCCTGATCACCTGTGCCGGCGCCTACGACCGCACGGCCAAGGACTACAGCGAGAACCTCGTCGTCTTCGCCCACCTCGACCAAGAACCCTGACGCGCCGCCGGCCCACCGTCACGGTTGAAGCTGCAGCGACGGACCGATTACGGGTCAGATCCGTCTGCGGACCGCAACGCTTCGTACCCTGCGGTCACCCGGGCTGCGTGCCGCTGCGACTGCATCCGCCGTGGGACGGCTTCGCGAAGCTGTCAGCGGGGGCAGGACCGTCCGTGGGCCGGCTCGCCGGCGGCCGACCGCTTCAGAGCTCAAGCGACGCGCCGTGATGATCGCCTCGTCGATCAGATCGGGCGACATGGGCGTCGCCCGAACCGTGTCGATACCAGGTACGTACTCAATGTCGGAAAGTGGACCAGGTAGAAGCTGCTGCAGTCCGCCCCGCGGCGAGCCGGCGCCGTGCGAGAAACACGGTCCTCCGCGAGGCCGGGACCGGTCGTCGGCGGGCGCCGCTGCACGGGCGGGTTTCGCGCCCACGGGTGAATTCCCGGCGCCGCTCGGCGGCGCAGTCCGCAACCGTACGGACGATCACCAGCTGATCCGGACCAACCGCAGGTCCGCCCCCGGGACGGCTAGCGGTGGACGAAGCGGGTGGCGAGGGTGACGGTGGTGAGGCCCTTGATCATTCCGGCCTTGTTCCAGCCCATGCCGAAGTCGTTGCGGTCGATGGTGACCTCGCCGCTGAGGGCCACGTCGTTGGGGCCGACGGCAGTGGCGCGGGCGGTGAAGGTAAGCGGGCGGGTCGTCCCGAGCACAGTGAGGTGGCCAGTGATCCTGGCGGTGCCGTCGCTGTCGGCGACGACGCCGGTGGCCGTGAAGGTGAACGTCGGATACCTCTCGGCATGGAAGAAGTCCGCGGAGCGCAGGTGGGTGTCGAGCTTGGCCTGCTTGCTGAGGATCGACGCGGCCTCGATGGTCAGCGTGCCGTGCGCGGAACCGTCGGGGCCGATCTCCCCTTCGCCGCTGAATTCGGTGAAGGCGGCCTTGATCGTGGCCAGCCCCCACATCGACTTGTGCTTGATCTCCACTGACGACCTGGTCGAGTCCAGGACCCAGGATCCGGCGCTGAGGTCGAGCAGACCGGTGGAGGGCTGGGCGGGGTCGAGGGTGTGATTGGACATGGCGATGGCCTTTCAAGGAGAGACGGGGATGGGTTTCGTAGAGAGTTACTGGCAGGGGGCGTTGTGCACGGATTCGGGCGGCGCTATGGAAGGCCTGTTCAAGCTGGGCAGGCATGGTCGTCGCCTCACCGATGGGCGGGCGGTCCGGCCCTTCGAGTGCTGTCCGGCCGACGCGCCGACAGCCTCGTCTTGTGGCGGGCGACGCGTGACCTGACAGAGGAGGGCCAGGCTGCCCGCACTCGTCGAACTCGGACACCAGGCCGGGATGTGCCTGCCCAACCGTCCGATGCCCCGCTTCGGGCTTCGCGTCCAGCTCGCGACCGCGCGGCACTTCAGGGTGGCTGTGCGTGGCCCGGCGGTTTCCGCACCGCCGGGGCCGGACGTGGGTCAGGCGAGGCCGAGCTGCTTGTGGAAGGTCTGGTTGTCCCAGAAGAGGAACTCCTCCTGCATCACGCCGTCCTTGTTCCAGATGCCGACCGTGACCATGTTGATGGAGAACTTCCTGCCCGTCGGCTGGATGAAGCCGCCCTTGCCGTCCGGCATGGGCTTCGTGAAGGTGCCCTGCATGACGCCGGTCACCGAGGTCAGGTTGCCCTTGGCGATGCGGTTCGGGTGCTCGGTGATGCGCGTGTCCGGCGCCCAGACGAACTGGCTCCTCATGTCGGCGATGTGCCGGTCGATGCCGTCCGTGTAGTGGCCGTCGGGCCAGTGGACGCGGATGTTCTTCGCGTGGCTCTCATCGATGCGGTCCCAGTGCTGACCGGAGAAGACGTCGAAGTCCAGGTCGTCGAAGACCTCCAGGTTCCTGCGCTCCTCATGGGTCAGGTCGGTCGGCCAGCGCGACTCGGTCTGCGAGGTGGAGGCCGGGTCTCCGAGCGGTTCCTGGCTGCCCGTGGCCGAGGACGCCAGGCCCGTTCCGTTTGCCACCGCGGTGAGGACGAGGGCGCCCAGAGCAGCGGCGCCCGCACCCTTCAGGACGTTACGACGGTTGATCATGTCATTTCCTTGCCTGCAAGATCGCCAAGGAGAGGGGGTGAGATCCGAGAATCAGGGTCTTGCCGCAGTCGTTGACTGAGGCCGCTCGGGGCTCTCATCAGGGAATTCCTCGGCGATCAACTTGACGCTTCAAGTGAGAAGCTAGCGCGGCAAACTTGAAGCGTCAAGTGAAGTGGGCTGGATTTGACTTGAAGGATCAAGCTAGGATGGAGTCATGGACACGCATGAACCCCGCTGGCTGAACGCCGAGGAGAGGCAGACCTGGCTCTCGCTGACCGCTATGGTGATCAACCTGTCGAACGCGCTGGACACCCAGCTGCAGCGCGACGCAGGGATCAGTCACTTCGAGTACCAGGTCCTCGCCACCCTGTCCGAGGCCGCAGAGCGCACCATGCGCATGAGCGACCTGGCGGTCCTCACCAACGGCTCGCTCTCCCGCCTGTCCCACGTGGTCAAGCGCCTGGAGAAGCAGGGCTGGGTACGCCGCACCCCCGATCCGGACAACGGCCGCTACACCCTTGCCATCCTCACCGAAACAGGCTGGGAAGCAGTCGTCGCCACCGCCCCGGGCCACGTCGAGGAAGTCCGCCGCCTCGTCTTCGATCCACTCACCCAGGCCCAGCAGCGCACCCTGCGCGCCATCGGTCACCGCGTCAACCAGGCCGTCGACCCCACCGACACCTGCCCGGAGTGAGGATGCGCCTCGCACACCACTCCGGCCCGCCCCGCGGAAGTCTCACCGTGTCCTCGATCCCGTCGACGCCTACGACGAGTTCCGGCCCGGCGCCCTGCGCCGGGCCGCGCCCAGCGCGACCGGACCCCCGCCGACGGTCCCCAGCCGGTCCTCTACCTCGGCCACGGCGCCCCGCCACTGCTCGACGACGGCCCTGGATGCGCCAACTCCTGATCAGCGCCGAGATCGGCACGGACGCCCGAGCCTGGGTCACCGAACGCCCCCGCCTCCTCGGCCGGCCCACCTGGCACGGCGACACCGACCAGCCCGCGGCCGCGGCAGCCAGGGGCTGACCGGGAACGCTCGCGGAAGCATTGAGTGGGAAGAACCTTCAGGCAGCGGATCAGCGACATCCGGCAGGATCAGACTACTGATCGCGACCCTGCGCGAGCAGTGGGACCTGGGCGCCCCGTCCTCCGGCCGGCACCCCCGTTCAGGTCAGGAGCCGACCAGGCGGGAACGGATGAGGAAGCGGACGCCTTCCGGGGCCTCCAGGGAGAACCCGCTGCCCCGCCCCGGTACGACGTCCACGATCAGCCGGGTGTGACTCCACAGCTCGAACTGCGCCTTCGACATCCAGAACGGGACCTGCTCCGCGACGCCGGCGACCTCCAGGGCGGCGAGCAGCACGTCCGAGGCGCCGGTGCGGAACTCCCCGTCCGGGTAGCACATCGGCGCACTGCCGTCGCAGCAGCCGCCCGACTGGTGGAACATCAGCGGACCGTGCGACTCCCGCAGCCGCCGCACCAGGTCGGCCGCGGCGGGCGTCAACTCCACCCGCGCTCCGGGTCGATCCATCTCCCGCCCCTTCCTCGTGGGTCCTTCGGTGGTCCAGCGAACACCGACGGACGTTGCGAGAGGGTTGCGTCCGCCGAAATCGTCCGCGCCTCTAGGAACTGACGATCCGTCAGGTTACTCTTCCCCGCATGATTCCGACCGTTGTCTGGGGCACCGGAAACGTCGGCCGCGCGGCCCTGCGGGCCGTCGACGCCCACCCGGCGCTCGCACTCGCCGCCGTCCTCGTCCACGATCCGGCCAAGGTCGGCCGCGACGCGGGCGAACTCGCCGGTCTCGACCGCGCCCTGGGCGTCGCGGCCACGGACGACATCGACGCCGTGCTCGCGGCGCGCCCCCGAGCGGTGGTGTACGCCGCCTCCGGCGACATCCGGCCCGACGAGGCGCTCGCCGATGTCGTCAGGTCCGTCCGCGCGGGAGCGGTGGTGGTGACCCCCGCGCTCTACCCGCTCTACGACCCGCGCAGCGCCCCGCCGGAGTTCCGGGACCCGGTGCTCGCCGCCGTCGCGGAGGGCGGCGGCTCGCTCTTCGTCTCCGGCGTGGACCCCGGCTGGGGCAACGACGTGCTCCCCCTGCTGATCAGCGGCCTCGGCACCACCGTGGACGCGATCCGCTGCCAGGAGATCTTCGACTACTCCACGTACGAGCAGGAGGACTCGGTCCGCCACCTCATCGGCATGGGGCACCCGATGGAGTACGAGCCCCTGATGCTCGCCCCGTCCATACCGACCATGGTGTGGGGCGGTCAGCTCCGGCTCATGGCCCGCGCCCTCGGCGTCGAACTCGACGAGATCCGCGAGACCCTGGAGCGGCGCGCCCTCGACGTCACGGTCACCACGCGGACGATGGGCGTCTTCGAGGCCGGCACACAGGGCGCCGTGCGCTTCGAGGTGCAGGGCGTCGTCGACGGCGAACCCCGCATCGTCATCGAGCACATCACCCGCATCCACCCCTCCTGCGCCCCCGACTGGCCGACGCCGCCCGACGGCACGGGAGCGCACCGGGTGGTCATCGAGGGACGCCCGCGCATCGAGGTCACGGTGGAGGCGAGCGACGAGGGCGAGAACCGTTCCGCGGGCGGGAACGCCACCGCCGTCGGCCGGCTGGTGAACGCCGTCGACTGGCTCGTGGACGCGAAGCCCGGCCTCTACGACGCGCTCGACGTCCCGCTGCGGCCCGCAGTGGGCCGACTGGGAAGGAAACGGCCATGAGAATCGACGTCCCCGACGGCAGGCACCCGATCGAGTACGTATGGGGCGAGATCGTCCCCGAGATCGGGACGGCCGCCGCGAACTTCTCCCTCTCCGTCTACGCCCATACGACCCTGGGACTACGTGAGTTCGAGGCGGCGCGGCTGCGCATCGCGCAGATCAACGGGTGTCTGTTCTGCCTGGACTGGCGGACCGACCGCGACGGCGAGAAGGTCGAGGAGTCGTTCGCGGACGCGGTGTCCCAGTGGCGCACCACCGATGTCTTCGACGACCGTACGCGGCTGGCCGCGGAGTACGCCGAGCGGTACGCCCTGGATCATCACGGTCTCGACGAGGAGTTCTGGACTCGTATGACCGCTCACTACAGTCAGCCCGAGATCGTGGAGCTGACGATGAGCATCGGCTCCTGGTTGTCGTTCGGGCGGCTCAACCGGGTGCTGGGCCTCGACGCGGTGTGTGTGCTGCCCACCCAGTGACCTCAGAGATCGGTGGCGATGATCTTCTCGATGTTGCGTTCGGCGAGCGCCGTGATGGTGACGAAGGGGTTGACGCTGGTGTTGCCGGGGATCAGCGCGCCGTCGATCACATAGAGGCCCGGATGGCCGTGGAGGCGACCGTAGTTGTCGGTGGCGCGGTTCAGCACCGCGCCGCCGAGCGGATGGTACGTGAGGTGGTCGCCCCAGATCTTGTACGCGCCGAAGAGGTCGGTGCGGTAGATCGTGCCCTCTTTCGCGTTGATCTTGTCGAAGATGGTCTTCGCTGCGTCGATGGACGGCTGCTTCCAGGCGGTCTGCCAGTTGAGGTCGACGCGGCCGGCCGCGGCGTTCCACGAGAAGGCGGCGCGGTGCGGGTTCTTGGTGATCGACAGATAGAACGAGGCGTACGTCTCGATGCCGGTCGGTAGCGGCGCCACCTCGGCGAACGCCCCGCCCGCCGCCCAGTTGTCGATGCCCGCCGTGGGCATGGACGACTGGAGCTTTCCGGTCGGGTCCCACATGTGGTTCGCGCGGCCGCACATGACGTTGCCGTTGTCACCCCAGCCCTGGCCGATCTCGCCGTTGAGGAGGGGCAGCGCGCCGGTGGCCCTCAGCTTGGTCAGCAGCTTGCTGGTGCCGACGCTGCCGGCCGCGAAGAACACCCGGTCCGCGACGGCGGAGGTGGTGGCCGTGATGTTCCCGCCGCTGTCGAGCACGTCCATCACGACCGTGTAGCCGCCGCCCGACGCCGGGGTCACCGACGTCACCCGGTGCCGCGGTGTGACGGTGACCCGGCCGGTCGCCCGGGCCTGGGCCAGATAGGTCTTCTGCAGGGTCTTCTTGCCGTGGTTGTTCCCGTAGAGCACCTCGCCGGCCAGCGCAGACCTGGGCACGGCGCCGGCCTGCTCCTGCTTCATGTACTCCCAGTCGTAGACGTTGGGCACGAAGACGAACGGGAAGCCGGAGCGCTGGGCGTGCTTACGGCCGACCCGGGCGTACTGGTAGCAGGCGGCGCTCTCCCACCAGGCGGGGTCGACGTGGTTCACCCCGAGGCCGGCGTTGGCCCGGGGGTAGTAGACGTCGTACATCTCGTCGGCGTTCACGGAGGGCAGGATCGCCCCGAAGTTCTCCCGGCGCGGCGTGACCGCCATGCCGCCGTTCACCAGTGAACCGCCGCCGACGCCCCGGCCCTGGTAGACGGTGATGCCGCCGAACTCCTCGGCGTCCAGGATGCCGGTGTGCCGGGGGACGTCCTTGTCGAGCGGGAAGCCGAGGAACTGGCTCAGGGGCTGCTTGGTCCGGGTGCGGAGCCAGAACGAGCGGTAGTCGGGCGTGGTCGTGTTGGCGAAGATCTTGCCGTCGGGGCCGGGGGTGTCCCAGGCCATGCCCATCTCGACCATGTGGACGTCGACGCCCGCCTGGGCGAGGCGCAGCGCGGCGACGGAACCGCCGTAGCCGGTGCCGATCACCAGTGCGGGGATGCGGGCCTGTGTGGTCGATCCGTAGGCGTGTGAGGGGAGCGCCAGAGCGCCGAGAATAGAACCTGTTCCCGTGATGAATCCACGGCGTGAGACAGCCATGTTGTTCCTCACTGTCGGGTGGAATGGGAACGAGTTCTACTGCCGCCCGGATGGGAAGTCACGACATACCGATTGGTAACTTTTGGGTGGATCGCTCAAGAATGATCGGGGCAAAGCCGACATTCTGATGAGTTGGAGAACCGCTGAGCCCGGAGCGCCCCATGCCCCTGCCGACCCTTGCCCCCGAGACCGTCGACCGCGCCGCCGCGCGGCTCCACGACACCGCCGCCTGGCAGGAGATCGTCCGGCACTGGGGCGCCCCCGCCGACGCGCCACCCGCCCCCGTCGAGACCCCGCCCGAGGAGTGGCGCCGGCTGCTCAGCGTCCCCGTCGACCAGCTCGTCGCCACCGCCCTCGCCGGCCTCACCACGCCCCCGCCGGCCGAACGGCGGCTCCCCGGACGCCTCGGCGCGGTCCTGCCCGACCGGCTCCACACCTGGCGCCGCATCGGACAGACCGACCTGCGCCCCTCCACCCACCTCGGCCACGCCCGCCACGTCCTCGTCGAGTGGGGCTGGCAGAACCGCCCGTACCGACTCCGCGACGCCCGGGGCGCCCGCTGCCTCTGCGGCGCCCTGCTCACCGCGCACCGCCTCGGCTACGGCAGCGCCGACACCATGAACCGCTCCGCCGCCTGGATCGTCACCGAACTGCGCGCCCAGGGCTGGACCGGCCTCATCGGCCCCTGGAACCGCGCGCCGGGACGCACCGCGGACCAGGCCCTGGCCCTTCTCGACGCGACGATCCGCCGGGCCGCGCACGCGGGCGAGTGACCTCCCGCGCGAGGCGCCCCACGGTCACTCCACGCTGTCGGAGACCGTGAAGAGCCCGCCGTCCGGATCGCGCAGCGTGATGCGCCGGCCGTTCCCCGAGGGCAGGACCGCCGAAGCGGTCGTACCGCCCGCCTTGACGGCCATCTCGGCGGCGATGTCGACGTCGGACACCCGGAAGTGCACGTGCCAGCGCGGCCTGACCTGAGGATCGGGGGCCGCCTCCACCGCGCCGCCGAACAGCCGGGCGACGGTGACGCCCGCGTGGCTCAGCACCACGCGGTCGTCCTCGTAGGCGACCTGGCAGCAGCCGGGCCGCTCGCCGGCCCAGTCGAGCACCTCGGCGTAGAAGATGGCCGCGTCGAAGGCGTTCCTCGTCCGCAGCTCCAGCCAGGCCGGGGCGCCTCCCTTGCCGACACTCCAGTCGGGGATCACCTCGCCCTCCCAGATGCCGAAGACGGCGCCCTCGCGGTCGGAGGCCAGCGCAGCCCGGCCCGTACCGAACCGCAGGGGTCCGACGGCCACGGTGGCACTGCGCTCCCGGATGCGGGCCGCGGTCAGATCGGCGTCGTCGACGGCGAAGTACGGCGTCCAGGCGACCGCCACGGCCAGGCGGGGCGCCAAGGCGCCGATCCCGGCGACGGGAGCCCCCTCGCTCATGGCGACGGAGAACTCCTCACCCAAACGGGTGGGCCGGAACTCCCAGCCGAAGACGGCACCGTAGAAGGACTCGGCGGCTCGGAGGTCCCGGGCCATGAGACTGACCCAACAGGGGGCGCCGGACACCGCATGGCTCGAGGTCGACACAACCTTCATCCATCCGTCGTGGACGCGTGATCGTTCTCCATCCCACCGTACCCCCGACGAGATCGCCATTCCGGCGGGCCGTCCCGGTACGGCGTGCGAAGCGGCCGAGGGTGCGAAAACCTTGAAAGGTGACGGACGTGCGCGCCGCGCTACGAGAACCGCTGGCCGACCTGCTCGCGCGGCGCAGGGACCCGGTCGTCGTCCAGACCCTCCGGTCCACCGCCGCGGCGACGATCTCCTATGTCGTCGCCCTCCAGCTGAGCAGCGAGGCAGCCCCGCTGACCGCGCCGCTCACCGCCCTGCTCGTCGTCCAGGTGACGCTCTACTCCACGCTCAAGACCGGGATCCGCCGCGTCAACGCCGTGGTGGTCGGCGTGATCATCGCGATCGCGTTCAGCGCCCTGGTCGGGCTCACCTGGTGGAGTCTCGGGCTGATCATCCTGGCCTCGCTGGTGGTGGGCCGGTTCGTGCGCGTCGACGAGTTCGTGCCCGAGGTCGCGATCAGCGCCATGCTCGTCCTCGGCGTCACCCAGGTCACCAACACCGCCTGGGACCGGGTCCTGGAGACCCTCATCGGGGCCGTGGTGGGCCTGCTCTTCAACATCCTGCTCGTGCCACCGGTCTGGGTCGGATCGGCGGGGGAGTCCATCGAGGACCTGGCACGGCGGATGCGGCAGCTGCTGCTGCGCATGGGCGAGGAGGTCGCGACCCAGGCCCCCGTCGCGTATGCCGCCGCGCGCCGGCACGAGGCGCGGCTGCACGAGGCGCGCCGGCTCGACAACGACGTGGCCGACGTCGACGCGGCGCTGCGGCAGGCCGAGGACAGCCTCCGCCTCAATCCGCGCGTGAAGGAGGGGCTTCTGCACCGCGTCGTCCTGCGCACCGGGCTCGACACCCTGGAGATCTGTGCCGTCGTCCTGCGCGTCCTGGCCCGAACGCTCGCCGACCTCGCGAAGGAACGCCGGGAGGAGGAGCTCTTCCCGAGGGACGTGGCGATCGCGCTCGAAGACCTGCTGGCGCGCGTCGCCGACGCCCTCGTGAGCTACGCCGTCCTCGTCACCGCACGCGTCAGCGCGAACGCCGACGCCGCGGAGGAACGGCTCGCCGGGGACCTCGTCGCGACCCGCGCGGTCCGCGACCACGTGGCCGACCTGCTGCTCCGGGGAGTCCTGCGGGACCCCCGGCAGTGGCAGCTCCACGGCGCGCTGCTCGCGGAGATCGACCGGATCCTCGACGAGCTGGATCCCGGTCACCGCGGTCGGCGCCTCATGGAGGAGCTCGACCGCCACTCGCGCGAACGCGCCGCGAAGCGCACTCCGCTGTCGGCCCTGCGGGACCGGCTCGAGGTCTAGGCCGGGCCGCGTCAGGGCCGTGCGGTCCCCGGCGCGAGCTCCCGCACCCTCAATGCCGGTCGTTCATCAACTCCTGGAACGAACTCATGCAGGGGGTGCAGTGACGGTCGGTCCTCTCGCGCTCTTCGAGGTGCTCCTCGTGGAGGGACTGCCCGCACAGGGCGGTCGCGGTGCCCATGGCGGCAACGTGCCAGACGAAGACCCCGTCTCGGGGCGCTATGCCGACGTGCATTTCGTACATGGTCGTCTCCATGCTCGGCGGACGTGTTGCCTCTCCAGTGCACCGGACGGAGGGGTGGTTGCACGCCTGGAAGACGGCTGTTCGGGTGACGCCGCCCGGACCGCCGACCAGGCTGCCCCGGTGTCGGATGGCTACCCTGGTCCTGGGGGCGTGGACGGCGACCGGTCGGAGGCGACCCCATGAGACGACGCCACCATTTCCACATCGACTACGCGGGGCACTCGGTCAGCGTCACGATCCAGACCGGCCACACCGCCGTCGTGGAGGTCCTCGTCGACGGCAAGGAGACGGGGCACGCCACGACCGGACAGGGACACCCGGTGGTCGTGCGCATCGAGCTGCCGACCGAACCGCCGACCCCGGCGACCGTCCGGGCGGCGCCCGGTCCCGGCATCCCCCGCTGCGTCCTCGAAGTGCCCGGCGTCGAGCCTCAGGTCATGTCCCCGCGCCTCTACTGACGGTCGGGCCGGACCGGCAGGCGCACCACGAAGCGGGCCCCGTCACGCCCGCCGGCCCGCGGTGAGGCCTCCGCCGTGCGCGTGGGCGACCCACGAGGCGATGGAGAGGCCGGGCCTCGTCGCCCCCGCCCCGCTGCGGAACGGCTCGAACGCCGACTCCGCCACGTCCTGAGGTAGCCGGAGCCCGGCGTTCTCGACCGCCGCCGTGCCGTCCCGTGCCGCCCCGTGCCGACGCGCCGTGCCGGCCCGTGCCGTCGCCCGGTGGGTGTCAGGGCTCTCATGCGGGCCCGCCCTCGGCGCCCGGCCGGTGGTCGACCGCGCACATCTGTCGTCCCCGTCCGGCAGCACTCGCACGGCGTCCACGACCGCCGCCGGGCCCCGCTCGGCACGCGGTACGTACCAGCCGGAACGAAGTGCCGCATCGAGGCGGAAACCCTCCCCGACCGGCTCCGCGCCAGGTCAACACTCTGTAACGCCAACGGGCTTGTCGGACAGAATCCTTCCTTCCGCACGGCAACGTCTGGGATCTTGCGTCCACCCCACACAACACACGGCCAGGTCGGCGCCACCAGCGCCACCCGGTCATCGGAGGACGCATTGTTTTCCCAGATATCCAGCCGGCTGAGACTCTCGGTCGCGGTCGCCGCCGCTCTCGGCGCGGCCGTCGCTCTCGCCGCACCGGCCCAGGCAGTGGAATCGACCACCCCTGAGCCCTCCCGCGCCTCGGCGTCGACGACGGCGAACGCCGCGGCCCCGGCCGCCGCCTGGGCCGCCGGCACCCGCGCCTACCTCGTCATCACCGCTCCCGGTGACACCACGGCCGTGCGCAACGCCGTGGCGAGCAACGGCGGTTCGGTCTTCGCCTCGTACGACGCCATCGGCGTCATCGTCGCCCACTCGACGTCCACGGGCTTCGCCTCGACGATGCGTACGGTCGCCGGCGTCCAGCAGGTCGGCGCCACCCGTACCTCCGACGTCCCCGCCGACGCCTACAACCCGGCGCTCCCCGCGAACCCGGCGCAGTCGTCGACGACGCTCACCGAGTCCAACCGCTGGGACATGACGCAGATCAAGGCCGATCAGGCCTGGGCCGTCACCACCGGCTCGGCCTCCGTGAAGGTCGGCATCCTCGACACGGGCGTCGACGACCAGCACCAGGACATCGCGCCCAACTTCAACGCCGCCGACTCGGCCTCCTGCGCCTACGGCAAGGCGGACACCCGCGCCGGCGCCTGGCGGGACGTCGGCACCCACGGCACGCACGTCGCCGGAACCGTCGCCGCGGCCAAGAACGGCAAGGGCGTCATCGGCGTCGCGCCGAGCGTGAAGATCTCGTCGGTCCGGATCGCCGAGCCGACCAGCAGCCTCTTCTTCGCCGAGAACACCGTCTGCGGCTTCATGTGGGCCGGTGACCACGGCTTCAAGGTCACCAACAACAGCTACTACACGGACCCGTGGCAGTTCAACTGCCCGGACAACGTGGACCAGGCCGCCATCATCGAGGGCGTCAAGCGCGCCCAGGCGTACGCCGAGGGCAAGGGCTCGCTCCAGGTCGCCGCGGCCGGCAACTCCAACTACGACCTGGCGAACAAGACGACCGACAGCGAGAGCCCCAACGACTCCACGCCGGTCACCCGCACCATCACCAACGCCTGCATCGACATCCCGACCGAGCTCCCGGGCGTCGTGACGGTCGCGGCGCAGGGCAACGGCGGTGCCAAGGCCTCGTACTCGAACTTCGGCAACGGCGTGATCGACATCGCGGCCCCCGGCGGCGACGGCGCCTCCGGTGTCTACTCGACGCTCCCGGGCGGCAAGTACGGCAACATGAACGGCACGTCGATGGCCTCCCCGCACGTGGCGGGCGTCGCGGCGCTGATCGCGAGCGTGAACCCGACGTTCACCCCGGCGCAGATCCGGGACCAGCTGGGCGTGCAGGCCACGGACCGGGCGTGCCCCTCGGACACCCGGTGCAAGGGCACCACGACCAAGAACGGCTTCTTCGGCGAGGGCGCGGCCGACGCGCTGAAGGCCGTCGGCGGCTCCACCCCGCCGCCCGGCGCGTACTTCGAGAACCTCGGCGACGTCACGATCGCCGACAACGCGACCGTGGAGAGCTCGATCACGGTCAGCGGCGTCACCGGCAACGCGCCGGCCACCCTCAAGGTGGGTGTGGACATCAAGCACACCTACATCGGTGACCTGAAGGTCGACCTGGTGGCCCCCGACGGCTCGGTGTACACCGTGCACAACCGGACCGGCAGCGGCACGGACAACATCGTCCAGACCTTCACCGTCAACGCCTCCTCGGAGGTCGCGAACGGCGTCTGGAAGCTCCGTGTGAACGACAACGCAGCCCAGGACACCGGCAAGATCGACGCCTGGAACCTCACCTTCTAGGCAGAGCGCGCCCGACCCGGCACCCGCCGGGTCGGGCGTACCCCTATGCGTCCTCGCGGAGCAGATCGGCGCACTTCTCACCGATCATCATGGTCGTGATGCACGGATTGACGGTGACGAGATCCGGCATCACCGACCCGTCGGCGACACGCAGTCCCTCCACCCCCTTGACCCGCAGCCGGGCGTCGAGAGGCGCCGTCGGGTCGTCGTCCGCACCCATCTTCACCGTGCATGCCGGGTGGTAGACGGTGTTGTGCGTCTTGCGGATGTAGTCCAGCAGCTCGTCGTCCGTACGGACGGCCGGCCCGGGCGCGAGTTCGGCGCCCGCCCACCCCGACAGCGCGGGCTGCTCGGCGATGCGACGCGCGAGCTTGAGGCCGTGGGTCATCACCCGGGCGTCGTGCTCGTGCGTGAAGTACCGGGGGTCGACCCTCGGCTTGTCACGGTAGTCACGCGTCCGCAGCCGCACCGTGCCGCGGGACTTGGCGCGGGTGACGTTGGGCGTCAGACAGAAGGCGTTCTCGGACGTCGGATAGCCGTGCCGGCTGGTGTTCATGTCGAACGGCACGGACCCGTAGTGGAACATCAGGTCCGGCCGGTCCAGACCCGGCTCGGTGTCGTAGAAGATGCCGGCCTCCCACCACTGGCTGGACGTCGTGGTCATCGGCTGCGCCGCCTCCCACATGATGACGCCCTCGGGGTGGTCCTGGAGGTTCTCGCCGACTCCCGCGGAGTCCACCAGCACGTCGACGCCCGTCTCCCGCAGATGCTCCGCGGGACCGATGCCGGACAGCATCAGCAGTTTCGGCGTGTCGATGGAACCGCACGAGACGATCACCTCGCGCCGGGCGCGGACCGTCCGGGTGTGGATCAGGTCCGGGTCCAGGTACTCGGCGCCGACACAGCGCCGCCCGTCGAGGACCAGCTTCTTGGCCCGTACCCCGGTGCGTATCTCCAGGTTGGGGCGCTTGCCCAGGATCGGGTGGAGATAGGCGACCGAGGAGGACTGCCGGATGTTGTTCTCGTCCGAGTTGATCTGGAACCAGTTCGCGCCCCGCACGACCGTCGAGCCGCTGTTGAAGGGCGTCGTGGGGATCCCGGCCTGCGCACACGCCTTGAGCAGCGCCTCGCCGCACGGGTCCCCGCCCTTGAGGGTGCGGAGCTTGACGGGTCCGGACCTGCCGTGGTGGTCACCGGGGGCGTCGTTGTTCTCCAGACGGCGGTACAGCGGGAAGAGGTCCGCCGCGCTCCACCCCGTACAGCCGGCGCCCGCCCAGTCGTCGAGGTCCTCCGCCGGCGCCCAGAAGGCGATGCAGGAGTTGTGCGAGGAACAGCCGCCGAGCACCTTGGCGCGGGCGTGCCGCATGAAGCTGTTGCCGCTGCCTTGGGGTTCGACCGGGTAGTCCCAGTCGTAGCCGGACTCCAGCAGCCCCATCCACCGCTCCAGCTTGAGGACGTCGTCGTTCCCGACGTCGCTCGGTCCCGCCTCCAGCACGCAGACCGTCACCGACGGGTCCTCGCTGAGCCGCGCCGCGACGACGTTGCCCGCGGTTCCACCGCCGACGACGACGTAGTCGAACTCTCCGCTGCCGAACGTCTCGGTCATGAAGGGGTGACCTCTTTCTCCATCTCGGCGGTCTCGGGGGACGCGACGGCGGCGTGCTCCGCCAGTACGCCCGTACGGTGCCGCTGGACGAACCAGTAGTAGGCGAAGCCGCCCAGCGCGATCGCGCCGACGAACAGGACGGCGCCCCAGCGCAGGTACCAGTGGTAGGGGGCGGCGGCGTTGTAGACGGCCGACCGCGGCCAGATGAGGTTGAGCGTCATCGCCCCGCCCCACAGCACGGCCAGGATGTTGACGGGCAGTCCCCAGCGGCCGAGGGAGAACTTCCCCTCGGCGGGCTGCCAGCGGCCGCGCAGCCGGGCGACCAGCATCGGCCCGGTGACGAGCAGATAGGCGACGTAGATCATCACGATGCCGATGCTGGTGACCACGGTGAAGATCTGCGGCTGGCGGATGTTCACCAGCAGGATCGCCAGCGCGAGGACACCGATGATGACGGTCGGCAGGATCGGGGTGCCGAACCTCGGGCTGACCTTCGCGAGCCGCCCGGACGCGGGGAGGTTGTTGTCCCTGGCCATGGCGAAGGCGAGCCGTACGGCCGCGGTGTGCACCGCGAGAGCGCAGACGGTGACGGCGATCAGCACGCACCACAGCATCGCCTTGCCGGCCGTCGGGCCGAGGACGTCGAGGACGACGTACTGCAGCCCGTCCGTGGACAGCTTCTCGCCCCGCAGGCTCGACACGCTCATCAGCGCCAGGATCAGGATCAGCCCGCCCAGGACGAACGAGGCGACGATCGCCCGGATGATCGCGCGCGGCGCGTTGCGGGACGGGTCCAGGGACTCCTCGCCCAGCGAGGCCGCGGTGTCGAAGCCGTACATCACATAGGCCGAGGCGAGCGAGGCGATCAGGAACGCCCCGAGGTACCCGAAGCTCTGCCCGTCGCCGGTGCCGGCCGTCTCCGTGACGACCTCCGGGCCTCTGACGACGTTGATCGCGAGGAGCACGATCAGCACGACGGTGGCGATGAGTTCGAGGAAGACGCCCGCGGTGTTGATCCGCGCCATCAGCTTCACACCGAAGGCGTTGACGACCGTGGTGAAGAGGATCAGCACGGCGGCCAGCAGCACCGCGTTGGTCGCCACGTCGTACGTCCCCGAGCCGTCCCCGACGAACTGGAAGAACGACGAGATCTGGGGAAGCGTCAGCTGATAGGCGAGGGCCACGGCCGCGATCGACACGACCGAGGCGATGAGCATCATCCACCCCGCCAGCCAGCCGATGTGCGGATTGCCCACCTTCTTGGACCAGTTGTAGATGGACCCCGCGACCGGGTAGCGGGCGGCCAGCTCCGCGAAGCAGAGCGCGACCATGAACTGCCCCACGAAGACCATCGGCCACGACCACCAGTAGGCGGGGCCGCCGCTGGCATAGCCGAAGTAGAAGAGCTGGAAGGTACCGGTGAGGATCGATATGTACGAGATGCCGGCAGCGAACGTGTGGAAGTTGCCCAGCGTCCGCTTCAGTTCGGGGCGGTAGCCGAACTCGGCGAGCTCGGCGTCGTCGGCCGCCGGGGATGGTGGAGCGATTGCCATGGTGTGACTCCTGAACGGTCGAGGTCGCGTCAGGCGAACCAGCCCTGCGGCTCCGGTGAGGTGTTGCGCCAGATGTGCTTCGTCTCGCGGTACTCGGCGAGACCGCTCGGCCCGAGCTCACGGCCCGTGCCGGACTGCTTGAACCCTCCCCATTCGGCCTGCGGCAGATAGGGGTGGTAGTCGTTGATCCACACCGTGCCGAGGCGCAGCCGCGCCGCCATCCGGCGGGCCCGGGCCTCGTCGCTCGTCCAGACCGCGCCCGCGAGGCCGTAGATCGTGTCGTTCGCGAGCCGGACCGCCTCGTCCTCGTCGCCGTCGCGGAAGCGCTCCACCGTCAGGACGGGCCCGAAGGACTCCTCCCGTACCACCGACATCCCGGCATGGCAGTCGTCGAGGACGGTCGGCAGGTAGTAGAAGCCCTGGTCGTACGCGGGCCCTTCGGGCCGGGCGCCGCCACAGCGCAGCACCGCGCCCTCCGCGAGCCCGCGCTGCACATACGCCTCGACCTTGGCGCGATGGCCGGCCGAGATCAGCGGACCGGTCCGGGCGCGGTCGTCGAAGGGCCCGCCGAGCCGGATCTCCCCGGCCCGGCGCACGACCTCGTCGACGAACCGGTCGTGCAGCGAGTCCTCGACGAGGAGACGCGCGCCCGCCGAGCAGACCTGCCCCGAGTGCAGGAACACCGCCGTCAGGGCCATGTCCACGGCGGCCTCGAAGTCGGCGTCCGCGAAGACGATGTTCGGGTTCTTGCCGCCCAGTTCGAGCGCGACCTTCTTCACCGTCCCGGCGGCCGCCGCCATCAGCCGGCGGCCGGTCTGCAGTCCGCCGGTGAAGGACAGCAGGTCGACGTCGGGATGGTCGGCGAGCGGCGCGCCCGCCTCGGGACCCGAGCCGAGCACCAGGTTGGCCACGCCGTCCGGCAGTCCGGCCTCCGCGAGCAGCCGCATCAGATGGATCGCGGTGTGCGGGGTCAGCTCGCTGGGCTTCAGCACGAAGGTGTTGCCCGCGGCGAGCGCCGGGGCGACCTTCCAGGCCGTCTGGAGCAGCGGATAGTTCCAGGGTGTGATCAGCCCGCACACGCCCACCGGCTCGTACACGACCCGGCTGTCGGCGCCGGCGCCGCCGGTGTCGATCACCCGGCCCGTCTCGGCCGCCGCGAGCCGCCCGAAGTAGCGGAAGCAGTTCGCGATGTCGTCCATGTCGTACGCGCTCTCCACCAGCCGCTTGCCGGTGTCGAGGGACTCCGCGCGGGCCAGCGCGTCCTTGTCGCGGACCAGCAGGTCGGCGACGCGCAGCAGCAGGTCACCGCGGTCCGCGGCGGGGGTCGACGGCCAGGGGCCCTCGTCGAAGGCACGGCGTGCGGCCGTGATCGCCTCGACGGTGTCCTTGCCGCCGGCCTCGTCGACCACGGCGACCAGGCTGCCGTCGGCCGGGCAGCGGATCTCGCGGGTCCGCTCGTCGAGCGCGGACCGCCACGCACCGCCGATGAAGAGTTCGGGCATGTCTCTCGTTCCTCCTGGTCAGCGCCGTATCGAAGGCCCTGGCAGCTGGTGTCTCACCCGACGGCCGCGATGTATGCGAAATGTGACGGTGATCACGCCTGGTCGGAGGGGTGGGAGCGCAGCCGCTCCAGCAGCCACGCGTGGAAGATCTCGATGTGGTGCTCGGTGGGCACGAGCACCCCGCCGGTCCGGTAGGCCCGGGAGGCCATGGCCGGCTGGGTGCGCTCGCAGGCGTCGAAGTCCTGGACGTTCACCCGGTGGAAGAGCTCCACCGACTTGGAGACGTCCGCGCCGGACTCCACGACCTCGGGCGCGTACAGCCAGTCGCACTCGACGACCGTGCGGTCCTCGGCGAGCGGGAACATCCGGTGCAGGATCACATGATCGGGGACGAGGTTGATGAACACGGTCGGCTTGACGGTGATCGCGTAGTAGCGCCGGTCCTGATCCTCGGCCACATCCGGCAGTCGGGCGAAACCCTCGCTGCCGTCGACGGTGAACCCCTTGGCCTCGTCGGCGAAGGCGGCGCCGTGCCCCACGTAGTACTGGGCCGCGTAGCCGTCCGCGAACTCCGGGAGCACATCGGTGAGTTCGGGATGGATCGTGGCGCAGTGGTAGCACTCCATGAAGTTCTCGACGATCAGCTTCCAGTTCGCCTTCACGTCGTACGTGACGCGCTTGCCGAGCGCGAGCTTCTCGGTGCCGTACCGCTCGATGGAGGCGGCGTCGCCGAGCCGTTCCACGGCCGCGCCGATCACGGTCTCCTCGAACGACGCCGGTTCGTCGGCCAGGCACACCCACGCGTAGCCCAGCCATTCGCGCAGATGCACGCTCACCAGGCCGTAGGCCGTGCGGTCGACGTCGGGCATCCTCACCAGGTTCGGCGCCGCGATCAGCTTGCCGTCGAGGTCGTACGTCCAGGCGTGGTACGGGCATTGCAGCGTGCGCCGCACCGCGCCGGACTCCTCGGTGCACAGCTGCGCGCCGCGATGCCGGCAGACGTTGAGGAAGGCGCGCAGCTCGCCACCCCGGTTACGGGTGACGATCACGCTCTCGCGGCCGATCCGGACCGTACGGAACGCGCCGGGCCCGGCGAGGTCGGAGCCGCGCACGGCGCAGAACCACATCGATTCGAAGAGCCGCTCCTGCTCCTGCCGGAAGATCTCCGGGTCGGTGTAGAAGTGGCCGGGGAGCGTGGCGATCAGACTCGGGGGCAGCGGCATGGTCGTCATGGCGGGCTCCTCAGGCGGGCGCGACGGACAGCCGCCGCGGATCGAACAGCGCGATGGGGTGCTCGGTGGTGCCGGTCGACGCCAGGTCGGCGAGGATCTCGCCGACGACGGGCACGAACTTGAAGCCGTGGCCGGAGAACCCGCAGGCGACGGTGACCGAGTCGGGGTGCTCCGGATGGCGCGCGATGACGAAGTGTTCGTCGGGGGTGTTGGAGTACATGCAGGTGGCGGCCTTCAGGAAGCGGCCGGGCAGCGAGGGGATGTGCCGGGACAGCTGTCCTGCCATGGCCGCGACCTCGTCGTCGTGGACGGTCCGGTCGATGGTCTCCGGGGTGCAGAGCTCGCCCCTGCGGAAGAAGGCCACCTTGGCGCCCAGCTCGGGGCCGTCGATCGCGGGGAAGCCGTAGATCTGGACGTCGTCCGCGTCCTCCCAGATGTAGATCGGGTGGTTCTCCGGGAGGAAGGGGCGGGTGCCCCCCTCGGGCTGGAACCAGTGCATGACCTGCCGCTCGATCGTGAACGGCACCCCCAGGTCGTCGAGGAGCCGGGGCGCCCAGGCACCCGGGCAGATCACCAACTGCCCGGCGGTGTACGTGTCCTCTGCGGTGTGGACGCGTACCCCTTCGCGGTACGGCTCCCAGCGCACCATCGGCTCCTCGAAGTGCAGGTCCGCGCCGGCCTGCGTGGCGAGCTGGAGATGGGCCGCCACCGTGTTCTCCGGGCGCAGCAGCCCCGCCCGTGCCTCGTACAGCGCCACCTCGTCGTCGGTGGGGGTGAGGGTGGGGAAGCGGCGGCGGATCTCCTTCGCGTCGAGCATCTCGTGCGGCAGGTCCCACTGCCGGGCCGAGAGCAGCGAGCCGGACACCGTGCGGGACTCGGGCCGGCCGACCATCACGCCGCCGCACAGCGTCGCGATGTCCCGGCCGGTGTCGCGCTCCAGCGCCTCGTACAGCTCGTAGGCGCGCAGCAGCAGCGGTACGTAGGCGGGGTCCTCGAAGTAGGACTGCCGAGTGATGCGCGAACCCCCGTGGCTGGAGCCTCGGTTGTGCACCGGACCGAACTTCTCCAGGCCCAGCACGCGGGCACCGCGCGCGGACAGATGGTGGGCGGCGGCACTGCCCATTCCGCCCAGGCCGACGACGATCACGTCATAGGTGGGTGACATCCCTGGAACCTTCCTAGCGGCGGATACGGCTCATGTCGGGGTCGAACAGCGGCTCGTCGGCCACGGTGGCGGGGACCTTCTCGCCGATGTACTCGATGTGCACCGCGCTGCCGGAGGCGAGCGGCGGCAGCCAGGCGTACGCGACGCAGCGGCCCAGCGTGTAGCCGTAGGACGCGCTCGTGACGTACCCGGCGGCCCGGCCGTCGACGTACACCGGCTCCTTGCCGAGGACCACCGCGGCGGGGTCGTCGAGGAGCAGCGGGGTCAGCCTGCGCCGCGGCTCGCCGGACCGCTCCAGCGCGGCCCTTCCGACGAAGTCGCCCTTGTCCATCCGGACGGCGAAGCCGACACCCGCCTCGTACGGGGTGTGTTCGGCGGTCATGTCGTGGCCCCAGGAGCGGTATCCCTTCTCCAGGCGCAGGCTGTTGAAGGCGGACCGTCCGGCGGCGATCACTCCGTGCTCCTGACCTGCCTCCCACAGGGTGTCCCAGAGCCGCAGCCCCAGATCGGCGCCGGTGTACAGCTCCCAGCCGAGTTCACCGACGTAGCTGAGCCGCATCGCCGTCACCGGTACATGACCGAGGTACGTCTCCTTGGCGCGGAAGTAGCCGAAGCCCCGGTGCGAGAAGTCGTCCCGGGTCAGCGGCTGCACCAGGGCGCGGGCGAGCGGCCCCCACACCCCGATGCAGCAGGTGCCGGAGGTGATGTCCCTGATGTGTACGTCGGCCGGCGCATGCCGGAGCAGCCAGTCCTCGTCCGCCCGGCTGTTGGCGCCGATCTGGAAGCGGTCGGCGGCCAGCCGCGCCACGGTCAGGTCCGAACGGATGCCGCCGCTCTCGTCGAGCAGCAGCGTGTAGGTCACGGCCCCGGGCTTCTTCGCGAGGTTGTTCGTCGTCATCCGCTGCAGGAAGGCGAGCGCGCCGGGTCCCGTGACCTCCAGCCTGCGCAGCGGCGTCATGTCGTACAGCGCGACCTTCTCGCGGGTCGCCCCGGCCTCCGCGGCGGCGATCGGCGACCAGTGGCGGGCCGACCAGGCGTCCCGTGCCGGCAGGTCGACGGACTCGGCGAGCGGGGCGTTCGCCTCGTACCAGTGCGGACGCTCCCAGCCGCCGCCCTCCAGGAAGGACGCGCCCAGCTCCCGCTGGCGGGCGTGGAAGGGGCTCACCCGCAGCGGGCGGGGCTCCTCCATGGGCTGCAGGGGGTGCAGCACGTCGTACACCTCGACGAACTGGCGGGCGCCGCGGTCGTGGACGTACGCGGGGGAGCGCTGGGCGTCCTCGAACCGGGTGTGGTCGCACTCGTGGACGTCCAGGGCGGGACGCCCGTCGACCATCCACTCGGCGACGGCCTTAGCCGCTCCGGCCGAGTGCGTGACCCAGACGGCCTCGGCGAGCCAGAAGCCGCGCAGGGAACGGGCCTCGCCGAGCAGCGGCATCCCGTCCGGGGTGAAGGAGAAGACGCCGTTGAAGCCCTCCTCGATCTCGCTTCCGGCGAGCGCGGGCATGAGCTCCCGGCAGTCGTCCCAGCTCGGCGCGAAGTCCTCCGGTGTGAAGGGGAACGAGGAGGGCATGACCGGGGCCTCGTCGTAGGCGGGGACGGCGAACGGGTCGACGGGCAGCGGCCGGTGGGCGTAACTGCCGATCCCGATCCGGTCGGTGTGCTCGCGGAAGTACAGATCGCGGTCCTGGAAGCGCAGGATCGGCCGGGACGCCTCGATGCCGGGGGTGTCGACACCGGCGAGCTCCGGCAGCGGCCGGGTCTTCGCGTACTGGTGGGCGAGCGGCAGCAGCGGGACGTCGACGCCCGCCATCCGCCCGACGACCGGGCCCCAGAATCCGGCCGCCGACACGACGTGGTCGGCCGGGAAGACGCCGCGGTCGGTGACGACCGCGCTGACACGGCCGTCCTCCCGCTCGATGCCGGTGACGGTGTGCCGCTCCAGGAACCGGGCGCCGCGCGACTCGGCGCGTTCCCGCTGGGCGCGACAGGCGAGCACCGCGCGGGCCAGGCCGTCGTCCGGGGTGTGGAACCCGCCGACGACCCTGCTCTCGTCGAGCAGCGGCCACAGCTCCTTGCAGCGCCGGGCGGAGACCAGTTCGCCGCGGATCCCCCAGGAGGCGGCGTAGCCGGCCCTCCGGTGCAGCTCGGCCCAGCGCTCCTCGGTGGTGGCCAGTTCGAGCCCGCCGACGGCGTCGAAGCAGGGCAGACCGTCGACCCGGAGCGAGCGGAGCTTCTCCACGGTGTACGAGGCGAAGGCGCTGAGCGTCCTGGACGGGCTGGTACGGAAGACCAGCCCCGGGGCGTGGGAGGTGGAGCCGCCGGGAGCGGGCAGGGGGCCCTGGTCGAGGACCGTGACATCGGTCCAGCCGCGGGCGGTCAGCTCGTCGGCGAGCGAACAGCCCACGATGCCGGCGCCGATGACCACGACACGGGGAGGTGTCCGCGCGGTCTCGGTCACAGGACCACCACCGAGCGCAGGACCTCGCCCCGGTGCATCTTGGCGAAGGCGTTCTCGACCTCGTCGAGCCCGATCGTCTCGGTGACGAAGGAGTTGAGGTCCAGGAGGCCGTAGAGGTACTGGTCGATGAGGATCGGGAAGTCGCGGCTCGGCAGGCAGTCGCCGTACCAGGACGACTTCAGAGCGCCTCCGCGGGAGAAGAGGTCGATCAGCGGAAGGTCGATCCTCATCTCCGGGTCCGGGACGCCGACCTGGACGAGCACACCGGCGTGGTCCCGCATGTAGAAGGCCTGCTTGTACGTCTCCGGTCGGCCGACGGCGTCGATGGCGATGTCCACCCCGAAGCCGTCGGTCAGCGCGCGCACCGCCTCGACGGGGTCCGTGCCACGGGAGTTGACCGTGTGGGTGGCGCCGAACTTCTCCGCCCGGTCCAGCTTTCTGTCGTCGATGTCGACGGCGATGACCTTGCGGGCCCCGTTGAGACAGGCGCCCGCGATGGCCGCGTTGCCGACGCCGCCGCAGCCGATCACCGCCACGGTGTCGCCGTTGCCGACCCGTCCGGTGTTCACGGCCGCTCCGTAACCGGCCATCACACCGCAGCCGATGAGCCCGGCGGCCTCGGGCCGGGCGGCGGGGTCGACCTTCACCGCCTGTCCGGCCGCCACCAGGGTCTTCTCGGCGAAGGCTCCGATGCCCAGAGCGGGGGAGAGCGGCGTCCCGTCCGGCAGGGTCATGGGACGGGCCGCGTTGCGGGAGTCGAAGCAGTACCAGGGGCTGCCGCGGCGACAGGAGCGGCAGGCGCCGCACGGGGCCCGCCAGGCGAGGACGACGTAGTCGCCCGGCGCCAGGTCGGTGACGCCCTCGCCCACGGACTCGACGGTGCCGGCCGCCTCGTGGCCGAGCAGGAACGGGAAGTCGTCGTTGATCGCCCCTTCCCGGTAGTGCAGATCGGTGTGGCAGACCCCGCAGGCCTGCACGGAGACGAGAACCTCGCCGGGACCGGGGTCGGGGACGAGGATCGTCCGCACCTCGACGGGTGCGCCCTTCTCGACGGCAACGACGGCACGAACCTCATGCGACACGATGGGCTCCTCGGTTGTTGCGCATTGCACGATGGGTTGCGCGATGGGGAACATAGTGAGAACGGTGACAAGGGGCCGTCAAGAGGCCGGAGTTAACGTCGGGCAAAACCCGTCGGTGGAGCGAAACGCTCCCGACACACGACGACGCGGGGCCGGGGCTCCCCGGGCCCGCGTGGTGTTGGGGCGTGGGGGGAGGGTGCG
>NZ_JBHTTQ010000029.1:0-74527 GCF_042794475.1 Streptomyces sp. NPDC056527 | reverse complement strand
GTCGAGGAGCAGGACGTCCTTGACCTCACCCTTCAGCACACCGGCCTGCAGGGCGGCGCCGATGGCGACGACCTCGTCCGGGTTCACACCCTTGTTGGCCTCCTGGCCACCGGTCAGCTCCTTGACGAGCTCGGCGACGGCCGGCATACGGGTGGAGCCACCGACGAGAACGACGTGGTCGATCTCGGACAGGTTGATGCCCGCGTCCTTGATGACGTTGTGGAACGGCGTCTTGCACCGGTCCAGGAGGTCGGCGGTCAGCTGCTGGAACTGAGCGCGCGTGAGCTTCTCCTCCAGGTGCAGCGGACCCTCGGCGGAGGCGGTGATGTACGGCAGGTTGATCGACGTCTCGGTGGAGGACGACAGCTCGATCTTCGCCTTCTCCGCGGCCTCGCGGAGACGCTGGAGAGCCATCTTGTCCTTGGCCAGGTCGACGCCGTGACCGTTGGCGAACTGCTTCACCAGGTAGTCGACGACGCGCTGGTCCCAGTCGTCACCACCGAGGTGGTTGTCACCGTTGGTGGCCTTCACCTCGACGACGCCGTCGCCGATCTCCAGGAGGGACACGTCGAAGGTGCCGCCACCGAGGTCGAAGACGAGGATCGTCTGGTCGTCCTTGTCGAGGCCGTAGGCCAGGGCGGCCGCGGTCGGCTCGTTGACGATGCGCAGGACGTTGAGGCCCGCGATCTCACCGGCCTCCTTGGTGGCCTGACGCTCGGAGTCGTTGAAGTACGCCGGGACGGTGATGACCGCGTCGACGACCTTCTCGCCCAGGTACGCCTCGGCGTCGCGCTTCAGCTTCTGCAGGATGAAGGCGCTCATCTGCTGCGGGTTGAAGGACTTGCCGTCGATGTCGATCTTCCAGTCGGTGCCCATGTGGCGCTTGACCGACCGGATGGTCCTGTCGACGTTGGTGACCGCCTGACGCTTGGCGACCTCGCCGACGAGCACCTCACCGTTCTTCGCGAAGGCGACGACGGACGGCGTGGTCCTGGCGCCCTCGGCGTTGGTGATGACGGTGGGCTCGCCGCCTTCGAGAACGCTGACGACGGAGTTAGTCGTGCCCAGGTCGATGCCGACCGCACGTGCCATTTCAATTCCTCCAGCTGACTGACTTGAGTGGAACTGACTCAAGGATGCATGACGACGCTCGGCACGTCAACAGACCTGAGTGGAGGCGACTCAACTCTTCACCCTGGAAGCCGCTCAAAGAGCCCCGCTGGCGCGTCATTCCCGGCCCGGACACCCCTCCGCATGAGAGAGTCCGGGGTGCCCCTGCCGGGCATAGCGGGCATATCCCACGAATATCCCATGAATGTCACTCGAAAGGGTGTGGGGAATGACGGCCAAGCGCGCACTCGACCTCCTCGGCGGACTCGCCCTGCTGGCCGTCCTGTCCCCGCTGATCGCGGCCGTCGCCCTCTCGCTCGCACTCGCGACGGCCGGCGCGGGCGGGGTGACGCGCCGACGGACCGTCGCGGGCCGGGGCGGAAGCGCCTTCACGATGGTCACGTTCCGTACGAAGAGCACGCTGGCCGGACTGCCCCTGCTGCTCCATGTCGTACGGGGGGAGATGTCCCTCGTGGGCCCGTGCCCCCTCACCCCCGGACACCGGGAGTGCGTGGGCGAGGCGCGGCGCCGGCTCTCGGTGCGGCCGGGGATGACCGGGCTCTGGCAGATCAGCGGACGTTCGGAGCTGCCGTGGGAGGAGCGCGAGCTGCTCGATCTCCACTATGTGGACCATCACTGGCTGGGGATGGATCTCGCGATCCTGGCGCGTACGCTTCCAGCAGTCCGGAGGCGTCGCGCGGCAAGGCTTGCCTGAGCGACACAGATCACCGCAGGCGCCGCTACAGCGCGGAGCCGTGACGGGGTAATCTCAGCACGGACTGAATAAGTTACCGCTTAGTAGCGCCACACTGGAGAGTGCAGGCGCTCCGCCTCGCAGGCCCGCCCGAGGAGCCCCTCATGCAACTCGCCGCGATCATCGTGTCGATCGCCATCACGGTGGTGGCCGTCGCGCTGTTCGGCCGCGCCATCGCGCAGATCTACCGCTACGTGAAGCTCGGCCAGCCCGTACCCGCGGGCACGCGCACCGGCGACCCCACACAGCGCACCATCACGCTGGTCAAGGAGTTCCTCGGCCACACGCGCATGAACCGCTGGGGCGTCGTCGGCGTGGCGCACTGGTTCGTGGCGGTGGGCTTCTTCTCGCTGCTGCTCACGATCGTCAACGCCTTCGGCCAGCTCTTCCAGGCCGACTGGCTGATCCCGATCATCGGCGACTGGCTGCCGTACGAGATCTTCACCGAGTTCCTCGGCCTGATGACCGTCCTCGGCATCGTGACCCTGATCGTGATCCGGCAGCTCAACCGGCCGGGCGGGGCGGGCCGCAAGTCCCGCTTCGCGGGATCGAAGACCGGCCAGGCGTACTTCGTCGAGGCCGTCATCCTCATCGTCGGCGTCTGCATCATGACGCTGCGCGCCCTGGAAGGCGTCCAGCACCACGTGACCAGCTGGGAGCCGGGCTTCTTCGCCTCGTACCCGCTGATCGCGCTGCTCGACGGTCTGGACCTGAGCACGATCCAGCACCTCACCTACTTCTTCGCGGCGCTCAAGATCGTCACGTCCTTCACCTGGATGATCACGGTCTCGCTGAACACCAACATGGGTGTGGCCTGGCACCGCTTCCTCGGCTTCCCGAACATCTGGTTCAAGCGGAACGCCGACGGCTCCACCGCGCTGGGCGCGCTGCAGCCGATGACGACGGCCGGCAAGGAGATCGACTGGGAGGACCCGGCCGAGGACGCCGTCTTCGGTGTCTCCCAGGTCGAGCAGTTCTCCTGGAAGGGCATCCTCGACTTCTCCACCTGCACCGAGTGCGGTCGCTGCCAGTCGCAGTGCCCCGCCTGGAACACGGGCAAGCCGCTCTCCCCCAAGCTCCTGATCATGTCGCTGCGCGACCACGCGCACGCCAAGGCCCCGTACCTGCTGGCCGGCGGCGGCAAGGACATGGAGGGCAACGAGCAGGCGTCCGAGGAGCAGCTCAAGGACGTCCCCGCCGCCGCCCTCGCCGAGGCCGAGCGCCCCCTCATCGGCACCGCCGAGGAGAACGGCGTCATCGACCCGGACGTGCTGTGGTCCTGCACCACCTGCGGCGCCTGCGTCGAGCAGTGCCCGGTCGACATCGAGCACATCGACCACATCGTCGACATGCGCCGCTACCAGGTGATGATCGAGTCCGCCTTCCCCTCGGAGGCCGGCACGATGCTCAAGAACCTGGAGAAGAAGGGCAACCCCTGGGGTCTCGCCAAGAAGCAGCGCGTCGAGTGGACCAAGGAGGTCGACTTCGAGGTCCCGATCGTCGGCAAGGACGTCGAGGACCTCACCGAGGTCGACTACCTGTACTGGGTCGGCTGCGCCGGCGCCCTCGAGGACCGGGCCAAGAAGACCACCAAGGCCTTCGCCGAGCTGCTGCACATGGCGGGCGTCAAGTTCGCGATCATGGGCGGCGAGGAGAAGTGCACGGGTGACTCGCCCCGCCGCCTGGGCAACGAGCCGCTGTTCCAGCAGCTCGGCCAGGAGAACGTCGCGATGCTGAACATGGCGTTCGGCGAGGACGACGAGGACGAGTCGACGAAGAAGCCGAAGTCGGCGAAGAAGATCGTCGCGACCTGCCCGCACTGCTTCAACACGATCGCGAACGAGTACCCGCAGCTGGGCGGCGAGTTCGAGGTCATCCACCACACGCAGCTGCTCCAGCACCTCATCGACGAGGGCAAGCTGATCCCGGTGACCCCGGTCGACGGTCTGATCACGTACCACGACCCGTGCTACCTGGGCCGCCACAACAAGGTCTACACGCCCCCGCGCGAGATCATGTCGGCCGTCCCGGGCCTGCGTCAGCAGGAGATGCACCGCCACAAGGAGCGCGGCTTCTGCTGTGGCGCCGGTGGCGCGCGGATGTGGATGGAGGAGCGGATCGGCAAGCGCATCAACAACGAGCGCGTCGACGAGGCCCTGTCCCTCAACCCGGACATCGTCTCCACCGCCTGCCCGTTCTGCCTCGTCATGCTCACGGACTCCGTGAACGGCAAGAAGAACGAGGGCAAGGCCAAGGAGTCCGTCCAGGTCGTGGACGTGGCCCAGCTGCTGCTCGACTCGGTGAAGGCGAAGCCGGAGCCGGAGGCCCTGTCGGAGGCCGTCTCCGCCGAGTAGTCCTCACGCACGAGAGGGCCGTCCCGCACAGTCGCGGGGCGGCCCTTCGTCGTACGGTCGACGGCTCGTGGTCGCGCATCGTGAACCCCTAGGGGATGTCACAGCTCAGTGGCAAAGGAGCGCCCTGGCAGCGGAAACGGGTACGTTCGAGGTGTGGCTGGATTCAGGAACGGACGCGGCCGGGACAACCGCCCCCCGCAACAACAACCGCAGCAGGCGCCGTACGGGTACAACGCGGCCCCGCCGCCCCACCCGCAGCAGCAGTGGGGCCGCCAGGCCCCGCAAGGCGGCGGTGGGTACGAGGGGGAGCCGGAGTACTTCGGGGACCCGTACGGGGCGCAGCAGCAACAGCAGCAGCACCACGCGGCGAACACGCCGGGGCACACGCAGATGTTCAGCGTGAACGAGGACCCGTACGGCGCCGGCGGGACGTACCAGGCCGGCAACGCCCCCGCGCCCACGGGCCCGCGGCTGCCCTGGAAGGCCCTGCTGAGCGGCATCGTGCTGCGCCCGGCGCCGACGTTCCTGCAGATGCGGGACCACGCGGTGTGGGGCCCCGCGCTGACCGTCACGTTCCTCTACGGGCTGCTCGCGATCTTCGGCTTCGACAAGGCGCGCGACGAGGCGATCAACGCGACGCTGTCGACGGCGATCCCGTACGTCCTGATGACGGGCGTCGGCTTCGTCGTCGCCGGCCTGATCCTCGGCGCGGTCACGCACACCCTGGCCCGCCAGCTCGGCGGCGACGGCACGTGGCAGCCGACGGTGGGCCTGTCGATGCTGATCATGTCGATCACGGACGCGCCCCGCCTCGTCTTCGCGCTCTTCCTGGGCGGCGAGAACGGCCTGGTGCAGGTCATCGGCTGGGTCACCTGGCTGGCGGCGGGCGCCCTGTTCACGACGATGGTGAGCCGCTCCCACGACCTGCCCTGGCCGAAGGCCCTGGGCGCGTCGGCGATCCAACTGGTGGCGCTGCTGAGCCTGATCAAGCTGGGCACGCTGTAGTCACCCGCGGTCCCACAAGGACACGGAAGGAAGGGCCCCCGACGGACGTCGGGGGCCCTTCCCGTACACCCCCGACGTAACGGGGGCCACGTCCGCCACGCCGTTCCGGGGCGCCTGGCATGGATGCCCTGTTGTTAGAGTCGACTGGTTTTCTCAGCAAGAGAGTTGAAGAATCCTTCGGGGGAAGGCGGCACGGTGGGGAACACCGATCTCGACGTCTCGGACGACGATCTGACCAGACTCGCCGGAGACCTGGACGCGATGCAGCGTCACCTGAACGGCCAGGTCCGGCGGATGGATGCGGTCGTCGACCGCATCGAGGGCGGCTGGAAGGGCGACGCGGCCCGGGGGTACCGGGCTCTGCACCGGGGTGTGGCCGAGGACGCGGTCCGCATCCGGGAGATCCTCGGAGTCCTGGAAGAGGCGCTGCGGATGAGCCGCGACGGGTTCACCCAGCAGGAACTGGAGAACCTTCGCCGGATGCGTACGGCGTCGTCCCAGGTCGACGTCGCCCGCGAGGCGGAAGCGCTGTCCGAGGGAACCACCGCACCGACGCCCACCAGCCGCATCCTCGACGTCTGACGTCGACTCACACACGGGGACGAGAATGGCCGACGACCACATAGGCGTCAGCTTCACCACGCTGCGCGAGGCCGCGAGCGAACTGGAAGACATACTCCGGCAGCTGAACCAGCGCTTGGACACGCTGTACGGACGCACGGAGAAGGTCGTCCTCGCATGGCGGGGCGAGGCCCGCGAGGCCTTCGTCGAGGAACTCGACCAGTGGGACAAGCAGATGCAGGACCTCCAGGCCGCCCAGGCGTGGCTGCACGAGGTCGTGACCACCGGGCACGCGAACTACGCCGAGGCCCACCGCGCCGTGCTGCGTGGATGGGGGGCGGGCTGATGGGCACCCCTCCCCCCTCCCCTTCGCCGCAGGGCGGCACCATCGACGTCAGGCCGTCGCACCTGTTCACGGTGTCCGGACAGTTCGCGAAGGAACAGACGGACCTGAACAAGGCGGCGACCACACTCCTCCAGGAGCTCGGGGAGTACCAGGACGCGGGCGGCTACGGAACGGCGGCGCAGGCGTTCTCCACCGCGTACATGAAGGTCGGCAACCGCTTCCTCGAGGTCTGGGCGAGGAGTGTGGTGAGCATCGGCGGCGCGGCCGTCGGATTCACCACCACGGCCAACAACTACGTCAAGGCGAACGCCGCCTCCGACCCGACCGGCAACACGCCGGCCCACACCCAGCCTCCGCCGCAGGTGATCGACAAGGCACCCGTCTATCCGCGCATCACCGACCTGAAGTGGGGCGACGACGACGGCGGCGACCGCATCTGGGTCCGCATCCTGGAGTGGGTACCGGATCCGATCATGGATGCCATTCGGGTCGCCATCAAGCACGCCTACCGCATGGGCCGGGTCCCGGACGTCTACCCGTTCCCCGACCAGCACCACCTGAACTCCCTCTCAGGCGCCTGGGGCCACGCGAACCGCTCGCTCTACATCACCGTCGGCAACATGAGCGGCCACATGGCCCCCATCACCAACCAGGCCAACAGCGAGTGGCACGACGCCATGCGGACGTTCCTCAGCTCGCTGTGGGGCACGACCGCCTGGGGCAAGAGCACGGCCGGCTACGAGTGGAAGCACGACACGGCGAGCTCGTCGGCCGGCGCCACCAACCCGGTCTTCGCCGTGCTGTCCGACACCAGCAGGAAGATCAGCGACCTGCTCCGGGAGTTCGCCGAGGCCGCGGTCGAACTGAACGCGAAGGTCTACGACGAGTACTGGGACGCGGTCAAGAAGGCCGTCGCCGACGTGGACCTGAAGGACGGCATCGACCTCAAGGACGTCAAGGGACTCGTCAAGGGCATCGGCAAGGGATTGGCCTCGGTCGGCCTCAACATCCCCCTGAACATCGACACCAGCGCCATGAACGCCATCGTCAACCGCTACGAGAACACGGTGGACGGCCTCACCCGGCAGTTCGACGCCCTGATGCCCGCCCTGGACGAGGCGTTCATGAGCGCCCCCAGCTTCCACGCCGAGGACGCCCGCGCGCAGTCTTTCGGCGCCCGGGCGCTCCACGAGTTCAAACCGGAGCACACCTACCGCGTCCCCGGCGAGGACCCGAAGAACCACTTCTTCCCCATCGACCTGGCGAGCCAGGAGGGGATCGAGGGAAGCCACCCGGTCGACAAGCACGTGGGCAAGACGGACGAGCAGCTGGCACAGCGACTGAGGGACCAGCAGACCGTCCGCCCCGACGGGGTCGTGGCCCCGAGGGCCATCTCCACCTTCACGGACCATGCCTCCGCCCAGCGCCTCACCCAGGATGTCCTGGACGACATCACCCACGCGGACCGCATCGAGAAGTGGATCGCGAAGCAGGAGGACCCCGCCACGTACAACCCCAACTCGAAGCCGAGTTACAGCCTTACGTTCAACGAGGTCACCGGACGCTCACTCAGCAGGGCCGACTACGACGCCGACGGATTCCAGGCCCAGGCGAAGGATGTGCACAGCGTCAAGGTGACACTCAAGTACGTCGGCAGCCACATCGACCCCCCGTTCATCGTTCTGACCTCCATGCCGGAGGGCCCCTAGCATGCACAGCGTGACCACATACACCGGAGCCGTGTTCAACAACGGCGCGATCGCCAGGCTCCTCGAGCTGGCCGTCGCCTGTCGGCGCGACGGTTCCAGGACGCTCGAGGACGAACTGGCCCGGTTCTGCCGGACGATCGGCGACACCCCGCAGGCCGCATGGGCCATGCCGCCGGCCACTGTCGCCGCGCTGCTCGACCTCGCCTCCGACGAGGTGGCGGACGTGGACCCGGCGACGCTGTCGGCCGGGTTCGCCGAGCAGCTGGCCGAGGCCGCGGGGGACGTGCCCGCACCCGAATTCCTCCGGTTCCTGTCCCGGCTGGTCCGCCTCCAGGACCGGGAGCCGATCCCGGACTTCGACCGGCTCCCGATGGCAGCGTGGGAGGCCGAGCTGAAGTTCGGCAGGATCCGCCAGTTCTGGTGGTGGGTGGATTCGGGCGAGTACGAGGACTTCGACGAGGGAGTACGGGAAGGAGTCGCCTCCGAGCACCCCTCCGGCTGCCGCTCCGCGCTGGCCGCGCTCGCGGCGGAGATCCAGGAGGCGCTCCTCCTCTTCCCCACCCCGTCCGTTCCCTCCGATCCCGTCGGCGGACTCGCCGAGACGGCCCCCTGGGCCTCACGACCAGTCCTGGAGGCCATCCTCCGGGCCATTCACGCCCATGTCGACGAAGAGCACTGAGGTCGGTTCCGTGCCCAGCCCGAACGTTTCCGCCAGCTACCCCGACCGGGAGACCGCCCAGTGGGCGACTCAGCAGGTCGTGACCTCCAACGAGCAGGCCATCCACCGCTGGCTCGCCCAGTCGACCCGGCAGCGTCTCACCATCGAGGCCGCGTGGCCCTCCCGGCCCGAGCCGGTCGGGCGGGTGCTGCGCACGGCGATGATGCTCGCCGGCCGTGAACCGATCGACGTGCGGGCCGCCCGGGTGATCCTCCGGCGCAGCACCGACAACCCGCACGGCTTCACCGTGCACGCCACCTTCCCGATCTACCTCTAGAGGCTGTGTCCCTTGCCCCTCACCCCGCGCGAGCACGACCGAAAGTACGGCGAGCTGGACCATGTCATCCGCGCCCACCTGGGCCGCGGCGCTGATGAACGGGAGCCGCTGTCCGCGTATCTGCGGCACACCTGGCGCACCCGCCCCTGGGCGATCCCGGTCGCCGAGCAGCAGCTGCGCGAGTACGCCGACAACCCCCCGGGACGGCTGCGGCTGCGGCTCGGCGAGTTCTACCCCGTACCGGACGTCGGCCTGCCCGACACGGAGATCCAGTCATGGCTGGTGAGCCTCGCGGACCGGCTGAAGGAGAGCGTCGAGACGGGTCAGGCCCCGCCGCCGGCCACGCCGCAGACGCGGTGGGAGTGGCATGCCCGCTTTCCCGAGCTGGTCCAGCTCCTGGGCGGCTGGTTCTCACAGGACATGCCGGACGAGTTCGAGGACCACGACGCCGCGCTCCGGGACTACTTGCGCACGAGTGACAGCGGGCTGATCGCCCAGCTGACGGGCGAACTCCACGACCTGCTCACCCTCCCGCTGGACGAGTCGGACTACGCGCTCGCCCTGGAGGAACTCGGCATGGAGGTCGACCCGCCGGCTCCGTACGCCCCCGGGGCCTGGCTCGTGTCCCTGGCCGAGCAGCTACGCAGCGCCTGAGAGCCGGGCTGCCCGTGGCCGCCCCGGCGGCTGCCCTCAGGCGTCGAGGACCTGGCCCTCACGCTTCACGACGGGCGGCTCGACGGACCAGGGGAAGTTGATCCACTCGTCGGTCTTCTTCCACACGTACTCGCACTTCACGAGGGAGTGCGACTTCTCGTAGATGACGGCGGAGCGGACCTCGGCGACGTGGTCGACGCAGAAGTCGTGGACCAGCTTCAGGGTCTTGCCCGTGTCGGCGACGTCGTCGGCGATCAGGACCTTCTTGTCGGAGAAGTCGATCGCGTTGGGAACGGGCGCGAGCATGACGGGCATCTCCAGCGTGGTCCCGACGCCGGTGTAGAACTCCACGTTCACGAGGTGGATGTTCTTGCAGTCCAGGGCGTAGGCCAGACCGCCGGCGACGAAGACGCCGCCGCGGGCGATGGAGAGCACGACGTCGGGCTCGTAGCCGTCGTCGGCGATGGTCTGGGCGAGCTCGCGGATGGCGCGGCCGAAGCCCTCGTAGGTGAGGTTCTCCCGTACGTCACTCATTGCTGTCACACCTGGGTCCGATGGAAGTTCATGAACGAGCGCGAGGCCGTCGGCCCCCGCTGCCCCTGGTAGCGCGAGCCGTACCGCTCGCTGCCGTAGGGGAACTCGGCGGGCGAGCTCAGCCGGAACATGCACAGCTGCCCGATCTTCATCCCCGGCCACAGCTTGATCGGCAGGGTGGCGAGGTTAGACAGCTCCAGGGTCACGTGCCCGGAGAAACCGGGGTCGATGAACCCGGCGGTGGAGTGGGTGACCAGGCCCAGTCGGCCGAGCGAGCTCTTCCCCTCGAGCCTGGACGCGATGTCGTCCGGCAGCGTGATGACCTCGTAGGTCGAGGCGAGCACGAACTCGCCGGGGTGCAGGATGAACGCCTCGTCACCCTCGGGCTCGACCTCACGGGTCAGGTCGAGCTGCTCGACGGCGGGGTCGATGTGGGGGTAGCGGTGGTTCTCGAACACCCGGAAGAAGCGGTCAAGCCTCACGTCGATGCTCGAGGGCTGCACCATGAATTCGTCGTACGGGTCGATGCGCACCCGTCCGGCATCGATCTCGGCCCGGATGTCCTTGTCTGAGAGAAGCACGCCCCCACGATACGCAGAGGGCGCGGACCTGCCCCAATCGGGAAGACTCCGCGCCCGTCCTTCGGACATCAGCGCCGCTCGAGCTCCACGGGCACCGCGTGCCGCAGCCGCGCACACCGTGGGCAACGAATGAGCCGCCCCGGCCCGATCCGCCCGGCACCGAGCTGCTGCAGCGGGAACGAAGCGGTACTGAACACATGCCCCTCGGCACAACGAACGACGGTGCGCTCCATCGAACCCATCAAGTCCCTTCCCCGACAAGTGGTGGACGAGACAGCCACATTAGGGGATCAACGGGACACCACTCCAGGCGGCACTCCGTCAGGGCCAGGTACGCCCCGCACGCCGCAACTTCGGGATGGGGTACAGTGTCCGAGTCTGCGGTACCGATCTTCGGACCGCCGCGCGGATGTAGTTTAATGGTAGAACATGAGCTTCCCAAGCTTATAGCGCGGGTTCGATTCCCGTCATCCGCTCCATGACAAAGCCCCAGGTCAGAGACCTGGGGCTTTTGTGTCGTCCAGACCTCTCCAGGTGCTTTGCACCACTCCTGCGCCGCCTTCGCTGTTCTCCGGCAGCCCACGGGCGCTGTCGCGTGCCTTCCGCATACGTTCCCGCCGACCGGGTTCAGGCGTCGGCGTGGCCGGGGACCCAGCCGGTGTGCTGGGCCCAGGTGTCGGGGGGTCCCGGAACAGCAGGGGGAACCGCCGGGAGAAACTGCCCAGTTGCCGTACGTGCACGTGGGTACGGGGCCGGCCGGGCGGTTCGCGGAAGTACCGCTTGGTCCGCTCGGCGTTGTCCGCCCGGTGGACCAGGCCCATGCCGGTCAGCGGGTCCAGGAACGGGTCCGCCGGCTCGAGCGAGGCCACGGAAATCTGGATGTCGATCACCAGCTTGGCCGTGAGGCCCGGCACCGAGGTGGGTCCGATGTGGCCGATGCTCGGGGCGGCATCGCCGAGGGCGGCACGCAGGCACTCGCCCCTGATGGCGAACACCGCCGGGCAGGCGGGGTCGTACGGTGCGATCTGGAACGGTTCCCCGCCCTGCGGGTGCGTTCCGCGCCTCGTGTCAGGCATGCTCGACCACCTCCGCGCCCGCGCGCCGGGCCTTCACCATCGTCGTGCCGATCGCCCCGGCGGTAAGCAGCAGCACCGCGGTGAACGCAGTGAGGGTGGTCGTGTCCGGGTGGAGGAAGGACTGGCCGCGGCCGGCCTGCCAGGTCACCACGGCGACCAGGCCGGTGTAGCCGAGGGCCACCGCGCCCACGAGGCGGGCCTGTGCCTGCTCGCTGCGGAGCCAGGCGTGGCGGGCGGCGAGGGCGGTGAGGACGAAGGCGAGGACGAGGAGCACCTGGATGCCGTGCAGGGCGAAGAAGTGCGGGACGCGGAAGTCGCCGCCGGTGGCGCTCCAGTGGGTCAGCGGCATGCCGTTGCCGTCGGGGTCGCCGATGCCGTGCCCCTGATGAAGGGGGATGGCGTTCCCGTTGGCGTCCGTGACGGTGCGGGGGTTGACCTCAGTGACCATCCAGTAGACCGGGATGAGCATGCCCGCGATCGCGAGGCCGATGCCCACGCGGATGGCCCGGTTGAGGGCCGGGCTGCCGGTGCGCTGGATCAGGACGACGACGCCGATGACGAGCTGGGCGATCACGATGACCATCACCCCGAAGGTGAGGACCGGCGTCAGCGCCAGGGTGATTGGATCGACCTGGTCCGCGTTGAAGTGACTGATGGTGCCACGCGCCGCCTGGACGGTGATGGCGCCGACCTCGGCGACGGTGGTCACCGCGAAGACCGTGCCCAGCCACCGGGCAAGGCGCCGCCCCTTGTCCAGCCGGGCGAGCAGCCACGCGAGGGTGGCGGCGTAGAGGCCGAAGGCGAAACCGAACTTCAGCGGCTTGTACCAGACCGGCTCACCGAGCAGCAGCCGGTCGTCGACCGCGAGGCCGACGCCGCAGACGAGCACGAGAACGGCCATCAGGCCGGAGCAGACCAGCAGGGGGCGGTGCCATGTGCGCCAGGAGGTGCGGTCGGGGGCGAACGTCGACGTCATCGGAGATCCCATCCCGGGTGGCGAGCGGCGCCTCGTTCCCGGACGTCCGATCGCAGCGGTCAGCATTTACGTATCGCCGAACGTAACTTGCATTCACTATTTCGTCAACGCAGAAGCATGGCCCAGTTCCCAGCAGTGCAAGGGATTTTGGAGGGGTGATTGCAATGACGATGACGTTGAACGCAAGTCACTTCCGGTCATACTTGCAATGACATGAGGGCGAACGTAAGACTGTCCAGCAATCCCGCCCGATCGAGCGGGCGGCCGGAGCGGCAGGAGGCGAAGAGATGCCCGGAGGCAGGCTGACTCGCGAGGAACGGCGGCTCATCGCCGAGGGACTGGCCGAAGGACTCAAGTACACCGAGATCGCCGTCCGTCTGGACCGGCCCCTGTCCACCGTCACGCGCGAAGTGAGCCGCAATGGCGGTCCCGACGCCTACCGGGCCGACGAGGCGCACCGGACCACCCGGGAGCGGGCCCGCCGGAGCCGCCCGGTGACGCGGGCCGCCGCCGATGCCGCCACCGATGCCGAGGAGCCTGACGCGGACGCGGTGCGCGAACTGGAACACCGGTTCACCGACATCATGATCGGCACCGGCCTGCCCCGCATGACCGCCCGGGTGCTCGCCTGCCTCTACCTCACTGACAGCGGCAGCCTCTCCGCCTCCGAACTCGTCCGGCGCCTCCAGGTCAGCCCCGCCTCAGTCTCCAAGGCCATCGGCCAGCTCGAACAACAGGATCTCGTGCGCCGCGAACGCGACCCCCGCGGGCGACGCGACCGCTATGTGATCGACGCCGACGCCTGGTTCCGCGGCTGGACGGCCAGCGCTCGCCAGAACTCCGTCCTGGCCGACTTCGCCCGATCCGGCGCCGACACCCTCGGCCTCAACTCGCCGGCCGGTGCTCGGCTGTACGACATCGGCGACTTCTTCGAGCACGTCGGACAGGCCATGCTCCACGCGGCCGAACAATGGCACCGGGAGCGCGAACGCGCCACGGCGCCGCGCGATCTGCCGCCGCACGCCTCGGAGGACCGGCCCTAGGGCGGCGCACCCATTCCCGTCGGTGCCCTACGACGCCGGGCCGTGCCCCATCCCTGCCCTTCAGAGCGGCGAACAGCGGTCGACACGGGTGTCCTCGCGCCCGCCGACGCCGCCACACCAGAAGAGGTTTTCGCAGGTCAGACACCAAATGATCTGTCCGGGCGCAGGTGATTCCCAAGCTTATAGCGCGGGTTCGATTCCCGTCATCCGCTCTTCAACGAAGCCCCAGGTCAATGGCCTGGGGCTTCGTCGTTGTGCGGATCAGGCACTAGTGAGCGGTGAGCAGATAGGTGAGGTGGGTGACCTGGGGTGAGGCCACCACCTGTGCGGGTGCGAGGCCGAGGGTCGGCGAGACGCCGTCGAAGAGACGGACCCCCGCGCCCAGGACGAGGGGGGCCAGGTGGATCTGGAGTTCGTCCAGGAGTCCGGCCTCGATGAACTGCCGTACGGTGTCGGCGCCGCCGGAGACCTGGACGTCCTTGCCCCCTGCGGCCTCTCGGGCCTGAGCGAGGGCGCTGTCGATGCCGTCGGTGACGAAGGTGAAGGTGGTGCCGCCCTGTCGGACCCATGATTCGCGAGGGGTGTGGGTGAGGACGAAGACGGGGGCGCGGAAGGGCGGCGGGTCGGGCCAGCCGACCTCCCCCTCGGCGAACATGCGGCGCCCCATGATGTAGGCGCCGGCGCGGGCGAAGTTGCCCTGGACGATGTCGTCGTCCTGGTTGGTCTGCCCGCCGCCGATGCTCTGGCGCTCCCGCCAGCTCTCGACGCCGAAGACCCATTCGTGAATGCGCATCCCGCCGTCGCCGAGCGGATTGTCTGGACCGGAGCCGGGGCCGGCGATGAAGCCGTCCAGCGACATGCCCAGGCTCGCGAAGACCTTGCTCATGCCTGCCCCTCGGCGGTGAGGAAGGCGATCAGGGCGGGGGCGAGGAGGGCGGGGGCGATGGCGTGCTCCTGGCCGGGGAAGACCTGGAGGATGAAGTTGTCGGCCAGGCCGGCGAGTTCGCGGGCGCCGGTGAGCATGTGGGGCGCGCCCGCGTCGCCGCTGCCGACAAGGACGGGCACGGTCACGGACTGCCAGCGGTCGGTGGGCAGGGGGCAGCCTGACATGGTGTCGCCCATGATCCGGCCGTCGTAGGGGAGTGTGCGGGCGACGGCCTCCATGTCCGCCCAGAAGGGGGCCTGGCGCATGCCGTCGACGGCCTCGTCGGGCAGGCCAACGGCGGCGGTCATGAAGTAGGCGGCGGCGTCGCCGTACGCGCCCCGCTCCACCAGCTCCTCCAGGTGGGCGACGTAGTCGGCGGGCAGCGGTGGACGGCTGTCGTCGGTGACGAAGGGCGGCTCGTACAGGGCCAGCCGGGTCACGGCGCTGCCCCAGGTCGTCGCCTCAAGCGCCAGCACGGCGCCGGAGGACATGCCGAACAGCATGGCCTCGCCACCGGCGCGCTCGATCAGGGCGTCCAGGTCCTCGACCTCGCGCTGCACGTCGTACACCGCCCCGTCACCGCTGTCGCCACGGCCCCGGCGGTCGTAGGTGAACACCGTGAAGTGCTCGGACAGCAGGCCGGCGAGTTCCGCCGACGCGTGCCGCGTCATGAAGGCGCCGCCGACGAGTACCAGCGCGGGGCCGGAGCCATGCTGTTCGAAGGCGATGGCGGTGCCGTCGGCCGAGAGGACCTTGTCCATGTGAACCCCCATAGGTGTGCGGTTCCGCCGGAAGGCTTCGCCGCTCTGGAACTGGACGGTACAGTACTCACATGGGTACTGGTCAGTCCAGTACTCTTCGGGGGCGGGAAGACGACGGACAAGAGGAGTCGAAGATGGACAGCCGTTCAGCACAGAAGCACCAGGCGATCCTGGACGCCGCGACCGCCGTGTTCCTGGACAAGGGGTACGCGGGGACGAGCATGGACGACATCGCGAAGCTGGCCGCGGTCTCCAAGCAGACCGTCTACAAGCACTTCGCGGACAAGGAGAAGCTCTTCTCCGAGATCATCCTGGCGACCACCGACCGCATCGACAGCACGATCGACCTGGTGGCCGACGTCCCCGCCACGGCCGACGACCTGGACGAGAACCTGACCCGTCTCGCCCGCCGGCTCCTGGCCACCCTCACCCGACCCGAGGTCATCCGGCTGCGCCGGCTGATCATCGCCAACGCCGACGCCTTCCCCGCACTCGGCGCCGCCTGGTACGAACAGGGCTTCGAGCGGGTCCTGGTCACCCTGGCCGCCACCTTCCGAAGCCTCACCGACCGGGGAGTGCTCCGCACCGACGATCCCGTACTGGCCGCACACCACTTCGCGGGACTCCTGCTGTGGATCCCCGTGAACCAGGCCATGTTCCACGGCGACGCCCGGCACACGGAAGCCGACCTCGACCTCTACGCGACGGCCGGCACCCGCGCCTTCCTCTCCGCGTACCGCGCTCCGGTCACCCCGTGAGATGTGGCGGCCACGCCCCACCGCAACGGCCGCGCTGCCGTTCATGCTGCGAGGTGCTGCTGCCGGGTGACCTCGAGCCGGAGGTCCGGCGGGCCGCGGCCGACGTGCTCGGCTCCTTCGCCTTCCTGGCGCTCGACGTCCCGATGCGCGCCCCGCTCCACACCCCTGGCGGGAGTCGCTCGCGACCGTCACGCTCGTGCCCCAACCGTGCCCCTCAGAGCGGTGTGCAGCGGCCAAACCAGGTGCTGAGGAGTCGTGGCACAGCCCTCAAGACTGCAGAAGAGTGCAGCTCAGAAGCCATTCTCGGGGACCGGCGCGCACAGATTCCCAAGCTTATAGCGCGGGTTCGATGCGGGTCATCCGCTCTTGAACGAAGGCCCTGGTCAGAGACCAGGGCCTTCGCCGTCGCCCAGACCTCTCAGGGGCTGTCGGGCCGCGGTCCGATGCGGGGGCGGCGGGAGGATCGGACCGTCCTCCGATGCGGAAAGCGCCATCCGGGCGGGATCGTTCAGGACCGGCCCCTGCTGCACTCAGGGCGAGTCAATATCTATCACCGCGGGCCGAGAATTTACCGGGTCCCGCAGGGAGAGTTTTTACCGCAACGCACAGAGAGCGATTGATCTACGCACAGAAGACGCCGCGGCGTGCTACTGTCGATATCAGTTGCAGTTTTGGTACCCAAAGACTTCAAGCGCCTCCAGGTGGCCCTTCCGCCACATAGGAGCGCTTTTTATTTCCGGTCATTTTCCGGGCAGGGCATCATCGCGGCGACACGGCATCCGCAAAGTGCGGATACCGGTGTACTGCCCAAAGGAGATATGACATGGCTGCTGGCACCGTGAAGTGGTTCAACGCGGAAAAGGGCTTCGGCTTCATCGAGCAGGACGGTGGCGGCCCCGACGTGTTCGCCCACTACTCGAACATCGCCGCCCAGGGCTTCCGCGAGCTGCAGGAAGGCCAGAAGGTCACCTTCGACATCGCGCAGGGCCAGAAGGGCCCGACGGCCGAGAACATCGTTCCCGCCTGACGCTGACGCACAACTCGTAGCTGGGGCCCGCATCCCTCGGGGTGCGGGCCCCAGCTGCAAGCATTTCCGCAGTGGTTTCACCTGCGGGAAAGAAGACTCAGGGGTTCAACCCATCTGAGCCGCACCCGTTGATGTGCCGGATTCACCTCCCCGCGCCATCACCTCTTTCCGCTCGCGCCGACAGGGATTTCCCGTGGGCCAAGTCCGGTTTCGAATTTCATCCGGCCCGTTCCTGTGATTCCCCGCGCTGCTCATTCGCCGCTGGAATTCCTCGATACGCGCCGTATCGAGGAAGGTTCTGAATGAACCCCACACGTACGAACAGCCGTTCCTCCGGCACCCGCCGCCGCAGCGGCGGCCCCGCGTTCGGCTCCACCGCCGGTTCGGTTCGGGGCAGTCGCTTCGGCTCGTCCGCCCCGAACCGCTCAGGAGACCCGAGCCGCTCGGGTGGCTACGGCCGGCGATCTGCCGCGGTGCAGGGAGAGTTCGCCCTGCCGAAGACGACGACTCCGGCGCTGCCTCCCGTCGAGGCGTTCGCCGACCTCGACATGAGCCGGGAGCTCCTGGCCGCGCTCACCGCACAGGGCGTGTCCGTGCCATTCCCCATCCAGGGCGCGACGCTGCCGAACTCCCTGGCGGGGCGGGACGTCCTGGGCCGCGGCCGGACCGGCTCCGGCAAGACCCTCGCCTTCGGTCTGGCTCTGCTGGCCCGCACCGCCGGACAGCGCGCCGAGCCCCGTCAGCCGCTGGCCCTGGTCCTGGTCCCCACCCGGGAACTCGCTCAGCAGGTCACCGATGCCCTCACCCCCTACGCCCGAGCCGTGAAGCTACGCCTGGCCACCGTCGTCGGCGGGATGTCGATCGGCAGGCAGGCGGGTGCCCTGCGTGGTGGTGCCGAAGTCGTCGTGGCCACTCCCGGCCGCCTCAGGGACCTCATCGACCGCGGCGACTGCCGGCTGAACCAGGTCGCGATCACCGTTCTGGACGAGGCCGACCAGATGGCCGACATGGGCTTCATGCCGCAGGTCACCGCGCTCTTGGACCATGTCCGCCCCGAGGGCCAGCGCATGCTGTTCTCCGCGACCTTGGACCGCAACGTCGACCTCCTGGTCCGTCGCTACCTCACCGACCCCGTCGTCCACTCCGTGGACCCCTCGCAGGGCGCGGTCACCACGATGGAGCACCACGTCCTGCACGTGCACGGAGCCGACAAGCACCGGACGACGACGGAGATCGCGGCGCGCGAGGGCCGGGTGATCATGTTCCTGGACACCAAGCACGCCGTGGACCGTCTCACCCAGGACCTCCTCGACTGTGGTGTCCGGGCCGCGGCCCTGCACGGCGGCAAGTCCCAGCCTCAGCGCACCCGCACCCTCGCCCAGTTCAAGACCGGGCTCGTCACCGTCCTGGTCGCGACGAACGTCGCGGCCCGCGGCATCCACGTCGACAACCTCGATCTCGTCGTCAACGTGGACCCGCCGACCGACCACAAGGACTACCTCCACCGCGGGGGCCGTACCGCGCGGGCCGGCGAGTCCGGCAGCGTCGTCACCCTCGTGACCCCCAACCAGCGCCGCGACATGACCCGCCTCATGACGGCCGCCGGCATCGTGCCCCGGACCACCCAGGTGCGCTCCGGCGAGGAGTCGCTGCGCCGGATCACGGGCGCCCAGGCCCCTTCCGGCATCCCCGTGACGATCACCGCACCGCCGGCCGAACAGCGCAAGCGCGGCGAGGCCTCCCGCGGGCGGCGCCGTCCCGCTGCGGCTGCCCGACGCGGCAACGTGCGGCGTACCGCCGTCGACGCGGCCGCCTGACGCCGCATGATTCGAAACCGACCCATCTCTGCAGGAGGCACGTTGTGACGCCGGTCCGGACACAGCCCCGCTCGGCGAACGCCACGCCCGTGGACAGGAACGTGGCCGACGCCGCGGAAACGGCCGCACCGCGGGTCGGTGACGACATGACCGTGGAAGTGGCCCTGTCCGTCGCGATCAGTGCCCGCGCGGAGCATCTGCTCATCTGTGACGACGACGGTCTGTGTACCCGGCTGGTCACCCGGGCCCAGCTCGCCGCCGTCCGTGACAGCAGCGCGTACACGGACCGCATCCGGCTGCGCGACATCCCTGGCGACCGCGGCCCGTTCACCTCACCCAGCACCCAGATCGCCCCGGCCGGACACCCGACGAGAAACCGCCGGAGCGGCGCCCTGCCCGTCGCGGCCGGACAAGGCGGCGCTCCGGGCGTCCTCCCCCCGGCCTGAACCGACTCACCGCGGCCGGTCCCGTCTCCCCTTCTCCCTGTGAGGCAGCATGCGTTGTGTCATCGCCCGGTTCCCGTTCGATCTGACCAAGAGCGGCGTCCTGGAATCCATGAAGGGCATCAAGCCCGAGCTGGTCACCGGCGACTCCGTGATCATCGGCCGCCGCGCCTACCCCGCCAAGCAGGTCGGCCAGGTCATCACCCGTCAGGACCGCCGTGACTTCAGCGCCGGCGAAGTCCTGAGGGCCATGACCCGGCTCGGCTTCACCTGCCGCGGGCTTCCCGACGCCGACGCACCCGGCCTCACCCCGGTCCAGCAGGCATCCGCGATGCTCAGCACCCCGGTCGCCGTCTGAGCGACGGGACCGGCGCGAGCCGCCACCGAAACAGCCGGGAGGGCCCGACCAGCACACGTGCCGGTCGGGCCCTCCCGCGTACCGACGGGTTTCCCCGGCGGCGCTGCGTGCCCGACAGCGTCTCGGTCGGGTCGGCGGAAACAGAAGGCCGGTGCGGTATCAGGAGCGGCAGATGGTGTAGTAGTTCCTTCGGGGCCCTGGTGCCAGTACGGCGCCAGGGCCCCTCCACGCCTTCACCAGAGAGGTGCAAGTGACAGCAGGCGACTCCTTCGACCGTCTCGACGACGACGACTACCCCGCCTACACGATGGGCCGGGCCGCCGAGATGATCGGCACCACCCAGGGATTCCTGCGCGCCCTCGGTGAAGCGCGCCTCATCACTCCGCTCCGCTCCGGCGGCGGCCACCGCCGCTACTCCCGCTACCAGCTGCGCATCGCCGCCCGCGCCCGGGAGCTGGTCGACCAGGGCACCCCGATCGAGGCCGCCTGCCGCATCATCATCCTCGAAGACCAGCTCGAAGAAGCCCAGCGCATCAACGCCGAGTACCGCCGCGCCGCCGAATCATCCCCTCCGCCTTCCCCGGACTGAGTCGAGTGAGCCCGTCGACACCGCCGAGCCCTGCTTCGACACGGGCTCCCGCCATCCGCTCCTGATCTCCTCGACCTCGTCGATGAAGACCAGGACGTGGTCGAGCCGGGCGATCTCGTCGAAGCGCCGGTTCAGCCCACCGGCCAGCCCGTACTCGGCGGCCGGCCGGCGGGGAACAGTTCGAAGCACGGCCATCCCAGGCGGCTGGCGATCGCGTGCGCGACATTGCTCTTGCCCGTTCCGGGCGGACCGAACAGCATCACCCCCCGCGGCAGCTCACCGGAGGTGTCGGGATTGTTCATCCTCAGACGTCTACCCCGGAGCGGCTGACACTCCAGGTGCGACACTCCCAAGGCGGTGACACAAGGGCTGCTGCGGTACGCATGAGGCGGTTTGTCGGCAGCGTTGCGGTACAGCAGCCATGTAAGCCTTCGTCGTTGTCCAGACCTCCCCAGGCGCCGCGCACCACCTGGCCCCTGCGGGTCACCGCATCAGGGCGACGACCGCTGCCTCGATGGGGTCGATGTCCGGATCGGCATCGTCCGAGGTGTCGACTTCGATGACGGCATCGACTCCACTCGGCGGATCGAAGATCGACCGCTTCATCTCGCCTCGCTGGAACTGGGACGCGAGCTGTCGGTCCACCGCCCCGCCTTCGGCCGCCCGGGCGCGGAGGCGCTCGTCGACGACCGATTCGCGGGCGACGACGTGAACAGCGAGCACTCGGGCGTCACATGCGAGCAGCGCGTCCAGCAGCTCGCGCGACAACACGGAGGACTCCACGACGAAGCTCACCCCCAAGGAGGCGAGCAGCCGGGCGGCGTCGACCATCACGGCCTCGGCTCGGAGGCTCAATGGGCCGCCGGCGACGTGGAAGTCCGGGTTGAGCTGAACACCGCCGTCCTCGGCGACGGAAGCGGAGGACAGCCCGAGACCGGCCTTGATCTCATCCCGGGTCAGGAACGGCACACCGAGGCGGCGCGCCGTTGCCCGAGCAACAGTGGTCTTCCCGGCTCCCGGGGACCCGCATACGGCGACCACCACCGGCCGCTCCCACCTCGACATCCGCCGATCCTGTCGGATCTCGAACGTGCTGTCCACGGGCCGATCATGGTCAGCCGAGCAGCCGTCAGCGATCGCGTCGCCCGCGGTGTCTCCGGCCAGGTAAGACACCGCCCCGACCGTGCGGCGCCCTGCCGGAGAGCAGCGTCTCCCCTGCCGTTCCGCCCCAGGGCGCCTAGGATCGCCGGCATGGCCCTGATCATGAGTGACGTGGACCGGTTCGAGACGGCGAGGCCCCGGCTGGAGGCCATCGCCTACCGGCTGCTCGGTTCGGCGAGCGAGGCCGAGGATGCCGTGCAGGAGACGTTCCTGCGCTGGCAGGCAGCCGACGTCGAGCGGATCGAGGTGCCTGAGGCCTGGCTGACGAAGGTCCTCACCAACTGGTGTCTCAACATGCTCACTTCGGCACGTGCCCGGCGCGAGACGTACGTGGGACGGTGGCTCCCCGAGCCGCTGCTCGCCGGCGACCCGATGCTCGGCCCTGCCGACACCGCCGAGCAGCGCGATTCGGTGTCGTACGCCGTCCTGGTCCTGCTGGAGCGCCTGTCGCCCAACGAGCGGGCGGTGTACGTGCTGCGCGAGGCGTTCGACCACCCGCACCGGGAGATCGCCGAGATCCTGGAGATCACCGAGGCCGCCAGCCAGCAGACCTACCACCGGGCCAAGAAGCACATCGCGGACGGCAAGGCGCGCACCGAGATCGACGCTGCCGCCGCCCGGAAGATCGTCGAGGAGTTCCTGGCCGCGGCGACCACGGGCCGTACCGAACCCCTCGTACGCCTGCTCACCCAGGACGCCTTCTCGGTCGGTGACGGCGGCGGGAAGGTGCCGGCGCGCGCGAAGGCGTTCGAGGGCGCGCTCGCGGTCGCCACGTTCATGCGCGGTCTGTTCAAGCCCAGCCCGGCCAAGCGGGCCCTCGTCGGCGGCGCGCCCGCGATCTACGCGACGACCGCCAATGGCGAGCCCGCCATCGTGGCGGTCGTGGACGGCCGGGTCGTCGCGATCACCTGCCTGGAGGTCACCGCGGAGGGCATCACCGCAATCCGCAACCAGGTCAACCCCGACAAGCTCGTCCGCGCGACCGCGCAATGGGCCGCCGCGGACCACGGGGAGGCGCTCCTCACCCTCTGAGGCAATGTGACGCAGGTCACATTCCGATCCTGTCAGGGAACGGCGGGCTGTCCGGTTCAAGGTGCGTAACCACGCCGGACACGGCAGCCCCCGTCCAGACAGGAGCACGGACATGCAGCACCGCATCGTCGTCCTCGGAGCCGGCTACACCGGTGCCGTCGCCGCCGGCCGCCTCGCCAAGCGGCTGCACCACGAGGACGTCACCATCACCCTCGTCAACCCCGAGCCCGACTTCGTCGAGCGCGTCCGGCTGCACCAGCTCGCGGCCGGCCAGGACCTCAAGTCCCGGCCGTTCGACGAGATGTTCGCGGGCACGGGCGTAGAGCTGAAGCTCGCGAAGGTCACCTCCGTGGACGTGGACCGCAAGACGGTGACGGTCACCGCCGCGAACGGCCCCGAGCAGGAGCAGCTGGCTTACGACACGCTGGTCTACGCCCTCGGCAGCGGCTGGAACGACGGGGGCGTCACCGGCACCGGCGAGCACGCCCACGAGATCTCCAGCCGCCCCGGCGCCCTCCGCCTCCGCGATCGACTGGCCGCCCTGGACGCCGGCCGGAGCGTGGTCGTGGTCGGCGGCGGCCTGACCGGCCTGGAGGCCGCGACCGAGATCGCCGAGGCCCGCCCGGACCTCGACGTCGCCCTGGCCGCCCACGGCGCCCTCGGCGACTGGCTCGCGGAGAAGGGCCGCGCCCACCTGCGGAAGGTGGTGGACAAGCTCGGCATCACGGTCCACGAACACGCCGCGGTCAACGCCGTGGAGACGGACGGCGTGACGACCGCCGACGGCCGGACCATCCCCGCCGAGGTCACCGTCTGGACCACCGGCTTCGCCGTCCACCCGATCGCGCAGGCCACCGCTCTGGAGCTCACCGACCGCGGCCAGATCGTGGTCGACACCACGATGCGCTCGGTCTCCCACCCGGACGTGTACGCCGTGGGCGACGCGGCGATGGCGATGGGCCCCGAAGGCAAGCCCCTGCGCATGTCGTGCGCCTCGGGCGTCCCCATGGCCTGGCAGGCCGCCGACGCCATCGCCGCGCGTCTCGCGGGCACCAAGGTCCCCCACGTCTCCATCCGTTACTTCCAGCAGTGCATCTCCCTCGGCCGCGAGGAGGGCCTGATCCAGTTCGTCACCGCCGACGACCGAGCGGTCGACAGGGCCCTGACGGGCCGCATGGCCGCCCTCTACAAGGAAGTGATCTGCAAGGGCGCGGCCTGGGGCGTCGCCAACCCGACAGCGGGCCTGCCGTCCCGCCGCCGGCGTGTCGTGCGGCAGGAGACCACGAGCCGCGCACGGGTGGGGGCGGCGGCCTGACCTCGCCACGGCCGAACCGCGGGTGTCGGCGGACGGGGTGCGCTGCGTCGCAGGTGCGCGCCGGTCCCGTTCCGCCACGGTCCTTCCCGAGGAGGCCCAGGTCACCGACCTGGGCCTCCTTCGTCGTCAGGTCGGGCCGGGGAGCCGCCCGCCGTCTCCGAGATGACCGTCCGCGTGGCGATGGCCGGTGTCAGCGCCGTCGCCGGCCGCGGTCGGGGGCCTGACGGGCGAGGTCGGTGACCGTGGCGGCGACGTGGTCCACCTCCTCCTCGGTGTTGTAGTAGTGCGGCGACAGGCGCAGGCACCAGTCGACGTCCTTGTCCCCGAAGTCGAACTGGGCGAACTCGCGGAAGCTGAGTGCCGAGTTGATGCTCCGGGCGTCCATGGCCTCCTTGAAAGGCTGCGGTTGCCAGCCCTCCACCGCGAAGGTGACGAGCGCGGCGAGCCGCGGACCACGGTCGAGCACCCGTACCCCCGGCACGGGTTCGAGCCGGTCGCGCAGCCGGGCCGCGAGCGCGGGTGTCCGCCGTTCGATCGCCTCGATGCCGACCTCGCGGGCGTACCGCGTCGCGGCCGCGCTGCCGAGCACCGTGGCGTAGGGGAATTCCCATTCCTCGAACCGGGCTGCCGTCGGGACGGGTTCGTAGGTGCTCGGCCCGGTCCAGCGGGCCCCGTGCATGTCGATGAACAGCGGTTCGTGGCCCGCTCGCAGGACACGATCGGATACGTACAGGAATCCGGAGCCGCGCGGGCCGCGGAGGAATTTGCGGCAGGTGGCGGTGAGGAGGTCGCAGCCGATCTCCTCCACGTCGATGACGAACTGGCCCACCGACTGGCAGGCGTCCACCAGGTAGAGCAGGTCCAGCTCCCGGCAGTGCCGGCCGATCTCGGCGATCGGTGAGACCAGTCCCGAGTTGGTGGGGACATGGGTGGCGGACACCAGGCGGGGCCGGTGGGTCCGCATCAGCGCGGCCATCGCCTCCACGTCGACGCCCCCGTCGACGGTGTCGGGGGCGTGGACGATGCGCACGCCGAACCGCTTGCGCAGGGACAGGAAGGCGATCTGGTTGGAGACGAAGTCGTCGCGGGTGGTGAGGATGACGTCGTCGGCCTCGAAGGGGATCGAGGACAGGGCGTTGGCGTAGGCGTGGGTGGCGCTGCCCGCGAAGGCGATGTTCTCGGGCGTGGTGTTGATGAGCGCGGCGATCTCCGTGTAGAACGCGCGCACTTCGGCGGCGCGGGCGGCCGATGCCTCGTAACCGCCCATCCGCGCTTCGAGGTTCAGATGCCCGACCATCGCGTCGAGTACGGGGGAGGCCAGCAGCCCGCAGCCCGCGTTGTTGAAGTGGATGACGTTCCGACAACCCGGGGTGACGGCTCGCAGAGCGGCGACGTCCAGCTGAAGTGCTTCTGGACCAGGGCCGGTAGCGCTATTCTCGTCTCTCATGAATGACGGTAGCACTTCTGGGGAGTTGGCCGACAGGCTTCGCCCACTGCTCTCCCGGCTCTCGCCCGGTGACCGGCTGCCGAGCAGTCGTGAACTGATCAAGGAGTACCGGGTCGGCCCCGCGACCGTGGCGCGGGCCATCGCCGCACTGGCCGCGGAGGGCGCGGTGGTGACCCGTCCGGGCAGTGGGACGTACGTGGCTCAGCGCACCCGCACCCGCGAGGAGGGCTCCGACACCGGCACCGACTGGCAGACGGTCGCCCTCACGGACCGCGCCGTCGACACGCACCCGATCGCCGACCCGCTCGGACCGCCACCGGCCGGGACCATTGCCCTGGACGGCGGTTATGTGCACCGCTCGCTCCAGCCCACCCGGGCCCTGAGCGCGGCGCTGGCGCGCGCGGCACGCCGTCCGGACGCCTGGGACCGCGCCCCGGCCGGCGGACTGGCGGCGCTGCGGACCGTGTTCGCCCGCATCGTCGGCGGCAGCGTGGCCGCCCAGGACGTCCTGGTCACCGCCGGCGGTCAGAGCGCCCTGTCGATCGCGTTCCGGGCCATCGCCGGACCCGGCAGCCCGGTGCTGGTGGAGTCGCCCACCTACCCCGGCGCCCTGGCCGCCGCCCGCGCGGCGGGGCTGCGGCCCGTGCCGGTCCCGCTCGACGCCGACGGTTTGCGGCCCGACCTGCTGGCCGACGCGTTCGCGATGACGGGCGCACGGCTGCTGTACTGCCAGCCGGCCTTCCAGAACCCGACCGGAACGGTGCTGGCGTCCGAGCGACGCCGCCAGATCCTCGATGTGGCGCGCGCCTCGGGCGCGTTCGTGATCGAGGACGATTTCGCACGGCACCTCGGACACGGCGGCGCCGTACCGCGGCCGCTGGTCGCCGATGACCGCGACGGCACGGTCGTCCACGTCACCTCACTCACCAAGCCCGCGGCGCCGAGCCTGCGGATCGGTGCGCTCGTGGCCCGAGGACCGGTCATGGAGCGTATGCGTGCGGTGCGCCTGGTCGACGACTTCTTCGTCACGCGCCCGCTGCAGGAGGCGGCGCTGGAAGTGCTCAGCTCCCCGTCCTGGGACCGGCACGTCCGCTCCCTCGGTACGGCGCTGCGCGAGCGCTGCGCCGTACTGTCCGCCGCGGTCGCCCAGGAGATCCCGGGCGCGACCCTGTCCGGGCCGCCGACCGGTGGCCTTCACCTGTGGGTCCGTCTGCCGCCCGGCGTGGACGACACCATCCTCACGAGCGCCGCCCGGCAGCATGGCGTCGCCGTGAGTCCCGGCAGCCGCTACTTCGCCACGGAGCCACCGGCGGCCCACCTGCGCCTCGGGTTCGCCGCCACGGCCGACCATGCGGAGCTGACGCAAGGAGTACGCCGGCTGGGAGCCGCGCTCGATCACGTCCTCGACGACACCGTGACGGCCTCGGCCCGGTGAGTCGCTGCTGACGGCACGTCAATCCGTCCTCGCGGAACCGGACCCCCCGCGCAGGCGTGTTCTCCTCTCGAAGCGGGGGGCGCGAAGAGACCGGAACGGAACGTCACGCGGATGACCGACGAGAGCAGCCACGAGGCCGAGGTACGGGACCGGTGGGCGCGGCCGGAGAACGCTTCCGTTCTCGCCGGACTGCGCGACGCCCTTGCCGGCGACGGCGACTGGCGGTCCCTGGTGGGCGCGTGGACACAGCCGTGGGGCAACGACAACGACCTCGCGGGCATCCCGCTGGCGGGGGTCGACCTCGCGGGCGCGGACCTGACGGGCGTTCATCTGAGCCACGCCGACCTGCGGGGCTGCGATCTGAGCGGCTGCGACCTCACCGACGCGTTCCTGACGGGCGCCGACCTGGGCGGAGCCACCCTGGTGGACGCGACGCTGACGCGGGTGAACGGCGGCCTCTGCGACCTCACCGGCGCCGACCTGAGCGGCGCCCGGGCGGACGACGCGACGTTCTCCCGCGCGCGGCTGGTCGGCGCCACCTTGCGCGGTGCCTCCCTGCGTCGGGCGAAGTTCGTCGGCGCCGAGCTCACCGACGCCGACCTCTCGCGGGCGGATCTGTCGGAGGCCGTGCTGATCGCGGCGAGGACCGAGGGGACGGTGCTGACCGACGCGGTCCTGGAGGGCGTACGGCGCGGGTCGCTGAGGCCCTGAGAAGGCTCAGGAGGGCATGAGCGCCTTGTAGAAGAAGCTGCAGTCCTGGAGGGCGCCCGTGGGGTCGGTGGCGTACGCGGGGACCTCCCCGAAGCGGGTCCAGCCGGTCGTCGCGTAGAGGCGGTCGGCCGTGCTGTCGGTCTCCGTGTCGAGCAACAGCAGCGTGACGCCCGCCTCTTGGGCGGCCTGTTCGGCCGTGGACAGCAGACGGCGGGCCAGGCCGTGTCCCCGGGCCCTCCGGTGGACCATCAGCTTGACGATCTCGGCGCGGTGGCGGCCGTTGGCCTTGGGCTCGAGGCGCCGGGTGTGCCACCAGGCGACCGCGGCCTCGTGGCCGAAGGGCTGGAGGAAGCCCAGCGACGCGCCGCTCGCGACGGCGTCGGCCAGGACGTCGGCCAGACCGTCGACGGCGCCGCCGAACGCCTCGGGGGAGAGGTGGGTGATGGTGGTCATGGCGTCGGTTCCTCGCTTCTTCCGGGTTCTCGGAGCGGAACGCTCAGGGCAGCACGATCAGCAGCGCGTACCGCACCGGATCCGCGCCCAGGCAGCGGAAGCGCGAGCGTCCCCAGAGCCGGAACCTCAGACAGTCCCCCGCCGCCAGCTCGTGCGCGCGGCCGCCCTCGGTCACCTCCAGGGCGCCGTCGAGGACCCAGATGTGCTGTTCGAGACCCGCGACCGGAGGCCCGTCGTACGCGATGTCCGCCCCGGGCCGCAGCACCCCCTCGACGAGCTCGCCGCGCAGCCCCGGATGCGGCGGCGACACCGAGCGGCGGGTGAACCCCACGGACTCGTCCCGCCACACCTCCTGGTGCTCGGCGCGGACCACCAGCGGCGGCTCGGACTCCACCTCGGCGAGGAGCTGGGACATCGTCAGCCCGTACGCCGCGCACAGCCTGCCCAGCAGGACGGCCGTCGGGCTCAGCTCGACCCGCTCCAGGCGCGACAGGGTCGACCGGCTCGCTCCCGTACGGCCGGCCAGGTCGTCCAGCGACCAGCCGCGCTCCGTCCGCAGCTCGGCGAGGCGGCCCGCCAGGCGGCTGTCGAGCGCGGTCGGCCCGGATTCGGCACCCGATCCCACTGATCCCATATCTGAGAACCTATCCCAGATATGGGATCCACTGCCAGGTTCTTCTACGGCGCCAGCCGGCTGAACGCCACCTCGAAGTGCTCCACGGACACGACCCGCTGCCCCTCGCGCTGCGACGACTCGTCCCGTACCTCGGCCGCCCGGTCCTCACTGCCCACCATCGCCTCCTCGTTCTCCCAGAGGGTCAGCGACGTGGCCTTCCCCGTGGCGCGGTCGACGAGGTAGTACGCGCCACGGAAGCCCGGAAGGGTCTCCACCAACTTGACGATCACCTCCGACCTGGCGGCCAGGTCGCCCTCCGGCGGTACGGGTGATCCCTGGTACGTGCTCAGCCTCGCGTACATCGACGGACGTCCTTTCCTCGGCGGCCAGGCAGCTCAGCACCAGCGTGCGACGACGGACCGCGCCCCGCATGTCAGCGCGGGACAATAGGGACGAGGAGGGCGCGGGGAGGACGCGAGGAGAGGCCGGGGAGCGCACACGGAGGGCATGAGGAGGCGGACGCCGTGACGCCGTACATAGCCGTGACCGCCCTGAGCCATGCGGGGCTGCTGCGCGACCACAACGAGGACAGTCTCGTCGTCGGGCCGTGGACGCTCTGCGGAACGGTGACCGACAGCCCCCAGACGATGCTGTTCCCCCTCGACCGGCCGCTTCTCGTCGCCGTCGCCGACGGGCTGGGCGGGCAGCCGGCCGGTGAGGTGGCCAGCGGGCTGGTCGTGCGCCGGCTCGCCGCGCTCGGCCCGGCGCTGGTCGGCACGGAGGCGATGGGCGAGGCCCTGGAACTGTGCAACCGGGCCGTGTACGCGGCCGCCGACGGCCGCCCCGACCTGGCCACCATGGGGACCACGGTGGCGGGCACGCTCGTCCTGGAGGGGTCGCTGCTGTCGTTCAACGTCGGCGACAGCAAGGTGTACAACGCGGCGCGGGCCGGGCTGCGCCAGGTCAGCGTGGACGACAGCCCGCCGCCCCCGCCGGGGCAGCGCACCACCTCGGCCGTACTCCAGACCCTCGGCGGCAGCCACACGTACAACGCCGTCACGCCCCATGTCGCGAGCTTCCCGCTCTCCCTGGGCGACCGCTATCTGGTGTGCAGCGACGGCCTCACCGACCCGGTGCCCGACGAGGAGATCGAGGACCTGCTGCGGGTGCACGACGACGGCAAGGCGGCCTTCGAGCTGTGGAAGGCCGCCATCGAGGCCGGCGGACCGGACAACATCACCCTCGCACTCGTCCGGGTGGGGGACTGAACGCGAAGGGGACTCAGACGGGCTCCCGCTCCGGCTCCTTCTCCCCGCCCTCCCCCGCCTTCTCGTCCTCAGCGAGGAACTCCGCCACCGCCAGCGCGAACAACAGCGCCAGGGCCAGGCCCAGGACCACCCAGCCCGTCGGATGGCTCCAGAGGATATACACGACGATCGCCGCGGCCACCAGGATCCAGGTGATCCAGGTCCGGTGCCGGCTGACGAACGGGCCGACCGGGCCCGTCCGCATGCCCACGCGGTCGGCCGTCTGACGCATGGCCCGGATGCCCGAGTGCCACAGCTCGCGGACCACCGTGGCGTACCGGCCGGGGCCGGAGAGCCAGGCCGCGAGCGCGAGGACCACCCCGAGGACCACGACCATCCTGATCGTCGTACGGAGGAGGCGGACCAGGGCGTCGTAGACGGATTCGGCGGCCGCCTGCGAGACGGTGTCGGGCAGGGCGTTGAGATAGACCGTGCGGAAGACGGTCAGGCCGAGGGCGAGGACCAGGGCCGCGGCGACGAAGCCGAGCGCCGCGGCGACCAGGGAGCGGCGCCGGTGGGTGGAGAGCAGCACACCGGCCGCGGCGAGCAGGATGGCGATGACCGGCAGCCAGAAGCCCATCAGTTCGAGGAGCCGGAAGCCGGTCTTCACCTTCCCGATGTCGTCGGCCTTGAGGATGGTGAAGTCGGTGTGCACCTCGGGGATCTTCTCGGCGACCGTGAGGCCGGACTCGACGAGACGCTGCTTGACCCGCTCGATGACGGGCGCGAGGTCGAGCGTCACCGTGTCGTTCTTGATCTCCACCGCGCCCTCGCCGCTGCCGGTCAGGGCGCGGACGAGCGAGGTGTGGATCGCGCGGTTGGCGTCGGTCCACACCGTCTCGAAGGCGTCCGAGGAGACGATCTCCTCCGCCTTCTCGTGGACGAAGCTCTGCACCGCGCTCTCCAGGGAGTCACCCAGACGGCCCAGTGCCCGTGCCAGGAGCGGGCGTTGTTCCGGGGCGACGCCTTCCAGGAGGTCCTGCAGGTCGATGTGTTCCATGACCGCGCCGGTGACCCGGTTCGCCACGGCGGCCTGGATGTCCGGGTCCGAGGCGAGCGGTTTCACCGTGGAGACGTAGCGGTCGGTGTCGCCGACGATGTCGGCCGTCCAGGCGGCGACGATGCCCAGCGGGGCGAGCACGCAGCCGAGGACGATCAACAGCGCGGCGAAGAAGGAGCGCAGTCTGTGGCGGCGCACGGGCGGTCGCCCGGCCTCCGCCTCCAGGGCGGCGACCCGCGCCCGCAGCGTCTCCAGTTCGCGGTCGGAGTCCGGTGTGTTCATCACTCCGCTTTCCCGAGCATCGCCGATATCGCTATGAATCAGGCCAATTCTCCGAGCGGGTGGGGTGTTTGTCGCTCCGGGTTGGGCCGATCGCGCCCCGTCACCCGGGTGCCGCAGCACCGGAGGGCGGGCCACGGACCCCTGTCGTACGATCGGCCGTCCGCGCGATCATGGGGGCATGGTCATGAAGCAGCGCTGCGCCGTACTCGACGACTACCAGGGCGTCGCCCGCTCCTCCGCCGACTGGAGTCCGCTCGCGGACCGCGTCGACGTACGCGTGCTTCGCGAGCACCTGACCGACCGGGACGCGCTCGTCGCCGCGATCGAGGACTGCGAGATCGTGGTCGTGATGCGGGAGCGGACGCCGATGGACGCCGAGTTGCTGAAGCGGCTGCCACGACTGCGGCTGATCGTCACGTCCGGGATGCGCAACGCCTCGATCGACCTGACCGCCGCGGCCGGACTGGGTATCACCGTCTGTGGCACGGCCAGCAGTTCCGAGCCGCCCGCCGAGCTCACCTGGGCCCTGATCCTGGGCCTGGCGCGACAGGTACGGACCGAGGCGCAGGCGCTGCGCGAGGGCGGGCCCTGGCAGTCGACGGTCGGGACGGACCTGGCCGGCCGGACCCTCGGGCTCGTGGGCCTCGGCAAGATCGGCGGCCGGGTCGCCCGCATCGGGCTCGCCTTCGGCATGGACGTCCTCGCCTGGAGCCCGAACCTGACGCGGGAGCGGGCCGCGGAGTGCGGCGTCGCCCTCGCGCCGGGCAAGCGGGAGCTGATGGAGCGCAGCGACATCGTCTCGCTGCACATGGTCCTGTCCGACCGCACCCAGGGGCTGATCGGCGAGGCCGAACTCGACGCGATGCGGCCGTCCGCGTACCTGGTGAACACCTCCCGCGCGGGCCTGGTGGACGGCGAGGCGCTGCTGCGGGCGCTGCGCGAGGGCCGGATCGCGGGGGCGGGGCTCGATGTCTTCGCCACCGAACCGCTCGCCGCCGACGACCCGCTGCGCACGCTGCCGAACGTCCTCGCGCTGCCGCACCTCGGGTACGTGACGGAGGGCAACTACGCCCGCTACTTCGGCCAGGCGGTCGAGGACATCGAGGCGTACCTGGCGGGGACGCCGGTACGGACGCTGGGGTAGGGCCGCCGGGGGACGGCCGCGGCGTACCCGGCGGGAGCACCGGGGGACGGCCGCCGGGTAGGGCCGCCGGCCGGACGGAGTCGGTACGGACGCCCGGCCGGTGCCAGGGGCGTCGGCACGGACGCAGGGTCAGGCGGTGTGGCCGGGACGCCGGGTAGGGACGCCAGCGGACGGCCGCCGGGGCAGGGACGCCGGCGGCGGCGGCTTACGGGGCCGCGAGGCTCGTTCGGACCAGGGACAGGAGCTCGTCGTCCGTGAGGCCCAGCGTCCGGGCCTCCGCCACGACCGCGTGGACGCGCTCGACCAGGCGGGCGCGGTCCGGGGCCGGGGCGCCCGGCACGATGACCGCGCCCCTGCCGCGGCGGAGTTCGATCAGGCCCTCCTCGCGCAGGCGCTGGTAGCCGCGCAGCACGGTGTGGACGTTGACCCCCAGGGAGTCGGCGAGCTCCCGGGCGGCCGGAAGGCGTTCGCCGGGGTTCGCCGAGCCGTCGGCGAGGGCCCCGCGCACACAGGCGGCGATCTGGTCGCCGAGGGGCACGGCGGAGGCGGGGTCGACCCGGAAGAGCATGGTCAGACCCTCCCACGCCGCTCGACCAGGGTGTTCAACAGGGCCGCGGCCGTCCGCGCGTCGGGCACGGTGACCGCGAACTCCCGGCCGCCGTCCCGCCGTACGACCAGACCCTCGCCCGAGCGCATCACCATGCCCGTGCGGTGCGCACGGACGCGGTAGCCCCAGCCGCCGAACTCCGCGAGCGCGTCGATCTCCCGCGCGCTCGCGCTCGCGACCTCGTCGAGCGGCACCCGGACGCGGGGCCAGGGCGCGAGAGCGGGGCGCAGGGTCAGCCCGCGCCGGTCGACCGTGACACGGACCTGGGCCAGGACCAGGACCAGCGCTCCGGCCGCGCACACGACGATCCCGACCGGCCACGGCGCGAGGAGCAGGAGAGCCGGACCGGCGGCCACGAGCACCGCGCCCAGGACGGTCATCGGACGCGAGCCCGTGCCGCGCGACCAGCCGGCGACCTCGCCCGGCGAGAGCGGAAGCGTCTCCACGTGCTCGTCCTGCTCTCGGGCGGGGCGCTCCCCTCCCGCCTCCTCCGGTACGAGCCGGGCGAGGGCCCATCCCACGAGGGCTGCGACACCGCCGACACCCGCCGCCACCGTCAGGTTGACCAGGGGCGAGACGACGTCGGCGGCGCGGGCCGCGTCGAGGTTGTCCCGTACGAGCAGGACCAGCAGCGTGCCCATGGCTCCGGCGGTCAGCCACGCACCCCAGAGCGCGCGCCGTCGTACGAGCGCGACCCAGCCCGCGCCCAGCGCGAGGAGCAGTACGGAGCTGATGAGGGCGAACGCGGCCAGGCCGGTCCATCCGTCGGCGTGGCCGCTCGGGGAGAAGTGCGTGGCGAGCGGGTCGGGCAGCCGGTTGCCCGAGAGCCCGAGCAGGGTCAGATGGAGGGCGAGCGCGAGCAGGAAGGGCAGGGCGGCGAGGACACGCAGGCGGGTCGGGACACGGTTCACGGAAACCTCCCAGACAGTGAAGTTGTTAGCACTCTACTAGAACAATGTGCTCAGCGCCGGGCCCGCGTGGACGAGTGACGGGTGGGCGGCCGTGTGGGACGGTGGACGTATGCCGGTACCCGTGATCCTCGACTGCGATCCCGGTCACGACGACGCCTTCAACATCCTGCTGGCCGCGGCCCATCCGGCCGTCGACCTGCTGGCCATCACCACGGTGGCGGGCAATCAGACGGTGGAGAAGACCACCCTCAACGCCCGTCGCGTGTGCGCGGTCTCCGGCATCCGCGGGGTGCCGATCGCGGCCGGCCGGTCCCGGCCGCTGCACGGCGCGCCGCTGGTCGCCGAGAACATCCACGGCGGCTCGGGGCTCGACGGACCCGGCTTCGGCGACGGGGAGCCGGACGTCCCGCAGGATCCGCGCGACGCCCTCACCCTCACCCGGGACATCCTGCTCACCCAGCCCGCGCCGGTGACGCTCGTCCCGACCGGCCCGCTGACCAACATCGCGACACTGCTGCTGGCCCATCCGGAGCTCACGCAGCGGATCGAACGGATCGTCATGATGGGCGGGTCGACCGGACGCGGGAACACCACGCCGGCCGCCGAGTTCAACATCCTGTGCGACCCGGAGGCGGCGGACATCGTCTTCGACAGCGGGGTGCCGATCACGATGTTCGGACTCAACGCCACCCATCAGGCCCAGGCGAGCCCGGACGTCATCTCCCGCATCGCCGCGCTGGGCACACCGCTCGCCAAGCTCTGCATCGAGCTGCTGACCTATTTCGCCGCCACCTACCGCGAGGTCTACGGCTTCGACGCACCACCGCTGCACGATCCGCTGACCGTGGCACATCTGATCGACCCCTCGCTGATCAGCCTGGTGCGGGCGGCGGTGACGATCGAGCTGACGGGTACGCACACGCGCGGGGCGACCGTCGTGGACCTGGACGGCGTGACGGGCCGCCCGCCCAACGCGGAGGTGGGCATGGAGGTCGACGTGCCGGGGTTCTGGGACCTGATCGTGGAGGCCGTGCGGATCCTGGGCGAGCGATCCCCGACCTGACGAGACGGAACGTCTTGCGGAATGACGGACGACCCCTTATGTTCGAGGGACGCGAGACGAGACGTCTCGTATCGTGTCTCCCAGGCAAAGGATCCGCCCTTGTTCCGTGTCCAACTCACCGACGTCACCAAGCGCTACGACGACCGGCTCGTCCTCGACCGGGTCTCCCTCACCGTCCGGCCCGGCGAACGCCTCGGCGTCGTCGGCGACAACGGCTCCGGGAAGTCCACCTTCCTCCGGCTCCTCGCCGGCCTGGAGCGGCCCGACAACGGCACCGTCGACGTCGACTCCCCCGGCGGTCTCGGCCACCTCGCCCAGACCCTCGACCTCCCCGGCACCGCACGCGTCGGCGACGCGGTCGACCTCGCGCTCGCCGACGTACGGAAGCTGGAGCGGGCGATCCGGTCCGCCGAGGCGGAGCTCTCCGCACTACCGGCGACCGAATGGGGGTCCCCGCAGGGCGAAGCCCTGGAGGGAGGGTACGCAGCCCTCCTCGCCGCGTACGAGGCACGCGGCGGGCGGGACGCCGACCGCCGGGTCGAGACGACCCTGCGACAGCTCGGCGAGCGGGAGCCGCTCGACCGCGACCGTCCGCTCGGCACGCTCTCCGGCGGGCAGCGCTCCCGGCTCGCGCTCGCCGCGACCCTGGCCGCCGACCCCGAACTGCTGCTGCTCGACGAGCCGACCAACGACCTCGACGACGAGGCGGTGACCTGGCTGGAGGAACGGCTGCGCACCCACCGGGGGACGGTCGTCGCCGTCACCCACGACCGGGTCTTCCTCGACCGGGTCACGACCGCCGTCCTGGAGGTGAACGACGAGCTGCGCACGGTCCGCAGATACGGCAACGGCTACGCCGGCTTTCTGACCGGCCGGGCCGCCGAACGGGCCCGGTGGGAGCGGGAGTACGAGGACTGGCGCGCCGGGACCGCCCGCTACGCGGCGCTCGCCGACGCGAACATCGACCGCTTCTCCGCCATCCCGCGCAAGGCACCGGCGTCCTTCAGCGGGGCGGGCGCCTTCCGGGCCCGGTCACGGGCGCACGGCGCGATGAGCAGGATCCGGGCCGCCCGCGAGAAGCTCCAGCGGCTCACCGAGAACGCGGTGGCGGCGCCGCCGGACCCGCTGCGGTTCACGGCGGACATCGAGGGCTCGGCGGGCGCGGTCGCACTGACCGACGTACGGGTGGAGGGCCGGCTGCGGCTCGACTCCCTGCACCTGGCCCCCGGCGAACGGCTCCTGGTCACCGGCCCGAACGGCGCCGGCAAGAGCACGCTCCTCAAGGTCCTCGCGGGCGAACTGCCCCCGGACGGCGGGACGGTGACGACCCCGCCCCGGGTCGGGATGCTCCGCCAGGACACCGAGCTGCCGGACGACCCGCGTACGGTCGCCGCCGCGTTCGGGGAGGACCGGGAGGAGGAGCTGCTACGGCTCGGGCTTTTCCGTGCCGCCGATCTGGCCACTCCGGTACGGGAGTTGTCGACCGGCCAGCGCCGCAAGCTGGAGCTGGCCCGTCTGGTCACCCGCCCGTCCGACCTGCTCCTCCTCGACGAACCGACCAACCACCTGGCCCCCGGCCTGGTGGAGGAGGTGGAGGCCGCCCTCGCCACCTACCCGGGCACCTTGGTGATCGTCACCCACGACCGCCGGATCCGAGCCGGCTTCCGGGGCCGCCGGCTCGAACTGGCCCCCGACCCGGCGAGGGTCTAGCCCTCGCCGTCGTCCTCCAGGTCGCCCTCCGTGTCCAGGAACACCTGGCGCAGGGCCGCCAGGGTCTCCGGGTCCGGCTTCTCCCACATGCCGCGGGACTCCGCCTCCAGGAGGCGTTCGGCGATGCCGTGCAGGGCCCAGGGGTTGGCCTCCTTCAGGAAGGCCTGGTTCTCCGGGTCGAGGACGTACGTCTCCGTGAGCTTGTCGTACATCCAGTCGGCGACCACACCGGTCGTGGCGTCGTAGCCGAAGAGGTAGTCGACCGTCGCCGCCAGCTCGAACGCGCCCTTGTAGCCGTGGCGGCGCATCGCCTCGATCCACTTCGGGTTGACCACCCGGGCGCGGAAGACCCGCGAGGTCTCCTCGACCAGGGTCCGCGTGCGGACCGTCTCGGGGCGGGTGGAGTCGCCGATGTACGCCTCGGGGGCCGTGCCCGTCAGCGCGCGGACGGTCGCCACCATGCCGCCGTGGTACTGGAAGTAGTCGTCGGAGTCGGCGATGTCGTGCTCGCGCGTGTCCGTGTTCTTCGCGGCCACCGCGATCCGCTTGTACGCCGTCTCCATCTCGGCGCGCGCCGGACGGCCTTCGAGACCGCGTCCGTAGGCGTACCCGCCCCACACCGTGTACACCTCGGCGAGGTCCGCGTCCGTCCGCCAGTCGCGCGAGTCGATCAGCTGGAGGATGCCCGCACCGTACGTGCCCGGCCGCGAGCCGAAGATCCGGGTGGTCGCCCGCCGCTCGTCGCCGTGCTCGGCCAGGTCGGCCTGCGCGTGCGCCCGTACGAAGTTGTCCTCGGCCGGCTCGTCCAGCGAGGCCGCCAGCCGTACGGCGTCGTCGAGAAGCCCGATGACGTGCGGGAACGCGTCCCGGAAGAAGCCCGAGATGCGCAGCGTCACATCGATGCGCGGACGGCCCAGCTCGGCGAGCGGGACCGCCTCCAGGCCGTTCACCCGGCGCGAGGCGTCGTCCCAGGTCGGGCGGATGCCCAGCAGGGCAAGCGCCTCGGCCACGTCGTCGCCCGCCGTGCGCATCGCGCTCGTCCCCCACAGGGACAGACCGACGGAGGTCGGCCACTCTCCGTTGTCGGAGCGGTAGCGCTCCAGGAGCGAGTCGGCGAGTGCCTGGCCGGTCTCCCACGCGAGGCGGGAGGGGACGGCCTTGGGGTCGACGGAGTAGAAGTTGCGGCCGGTCGGCAGCACGTTCACCAGACCGCGCAGCGGCGAGCCGGACGGCCCGGCCGGCACGAAGCCGCCGCTCAACGCGTGGACGGCGTGGGTGAGTTCGTCGGTCGTGGCGGAGAGCCGCGGGACGACCTGCTCGCAGGCGAAGCGGAGCACGGCCTGGACGTCGGTGCCGTACGCGCCGGCGACCGCCGGGACCGCGTCCACGGACCAGTCCGCCGCCTCCATCGCCTCGATCAGCTCGCGCGCTTTCGCCTCCGCCTCGTCGGCGGTGGTGCGGGTCGCGGCCGACTCGTCCAGACCCAGGGCCTCACGCAGACCCGGCAGGGCCTGCGTACCGCCCCAGATCTGCCGGGCGCGCAGGATCGACAGGACCAGGTTCACGCGCTCGGGACCGGTCGGGGCACCGCCGAGCACATGCAGACCGTCCCTGATCTGCGCGTCCTTGACCTCGCACAGCCAGCCGTCGACGTGCAGCAGGAAGTCGTCGAAGCCGTCGTCCTCCGGGCGGTCCTCCAGGCCCAGGTCGTGGTCGAGCTTCGCCGCCTGGATCAGCGTCCAGATCTGCGCGCGGATCGCGGGCAGCTTGGACGGGTCCATGGAGGAGATCTGCGCGTACTCGTCGAGCAGCTGCTCCAGACGCGCGATGTCGCCGTACGAGTCGGCGCGCGCCATCGGCGGCACCAGGTGGTCGACGAGCGTCGCGTGCACACGACGCTTCGCCTGCGTGCCCTCGCCCGGGTCGTTGACCAGGAACGGATAGATCAGAGGGATGTCGCCGAGCGCCGCGTCCGGACCGCAGGCGGCCGACAGGCCCGCGTTCTTGCCGGGCAGCCACTCCAGATTGCCGTGCTTGCCGAGGTGGACCATCGCGTCCGCCCCGAAGCCGCCGTCCTCGGCGCGCGCCGCGATCCAGCGGTAGGCGGCCAGGTAGTGGTGGGACGGCGGGAGATCGGGGTCGTGGTAGATCGCGATCGGGTTCTCGCCGAAGCCGCGCGGCGGCTGGATGAGGATCAGCAGGTTCCCGCGCCGCAGGGCGGCGAGGACGATGTCGCCCTCGGGGTTGCGGGACCGGTCCAGGAACATCTCGCCGGGCGCCGGGCCCCAGTGCTCCTCGACGGCCTCGCGCAGCTCGGCCGGGAGCTGCGCGTACCAGCGCTTGTAGTCGGCGGCCGGGATGCGGACGGGGTTCTTCGCCAGCTGCTCCTCGGTCAGCCAGTCCTGGTCGTGGCCGCCGGCCTCGATCAGGGCGTAGATCAGCTCGTCGCCGTCGCCGGAGACCAGGCCGGGGATCTCCTCGACCGGACCGAAGTCGTACCCCTCCTCACGGAGGCGGCGCAGCAGCGCGACGGCGGAGGCGGGGGTGTCCAGGCCGACCGCGTTGCCGATCCGGGAGTGCTTGGTCGGGTAGGCGGAGAGGACCAGGGCGAGCTTCTTCTCCGCGTTCGGGATGTGGCGGAGCCGCGCGTGGCGGACCGCGATCCCGGCGACGCGGGCGGCGCGCTCGGTGTCGGCGACGTACGCGGGCAGCCCGTCCTCGTCGATCTCCTTGAAGGAGAACGGGACGGTGATGAGCCGGCCGTCGAACTCGGGGACGGCGACCTGGCTGGCGGCGTCCAGCGGGGAGAGACCCTCGTCGTTCTCCTCCCAGGCCGAACGCGAACCGGTGAGGCAGAGCGCCTGCAGGATCGGTACGTCGAGGGCGGCGAGCGCGCCCGCGTCCCAGGCCTCCTCGTCGCCGCCGGCCTGGGCCTCGGCGGGCTTGGTGCCGCCGGCCGCGAGGACGGTCGTGATGATCGCGTCGGCACCGCGCAGGCGGTCGAGCAGCTCGGGCTCGGGGGCGCGCAGGGACGCGACGTACAGGGGCAGGGCCCGGGCGCCCTTGTCCTCGATCGCCTCGCAGAGGGAGTCGATGAAGGCGGTGTTCCCGCTCATGTGGTGGGCGCGGTAGTAGAGCACGGCGACCGTCGGGCCGTCGGTCGTCCGGGGCGTGCGCTCCAGCGGGCCCCAGGTCGGCGCGGCGGCCGGGGCGTCGAAGCCGTGGCCGGTGAGCAGCACGGTGTCGGAGAGGAAGCGGGCCAGCTGCTCCAGGTTGGCCGGGCCGCCGTGCGCGAGGTAGGCGTGGGCCTCGGTGGCGACGCCGACGGGGACGGTGGAGGTCTCCATGAGCTGGGCGTCGGGGGCCTGTTCGCCGGAGAGCACGACCAGCGGGATCTCCGCCGCCCGCAGCGCCTGCAGGCCCTCTTCCCAGGCGCGCAGACCGCCGAGGAGACGGACGACGACGAGGTCGGCGCCGTCGAGGAGCCCGGGCAGGTCGTCCAGGGCGAGGCGGGAGGGATTGGCGAACCGGTACTCGACGGGGCCGCCGGCCGCGCGGGCGCTGAGCAGGTCGGTGTCGGAGTGCGACAGCAACAGAATTCGCATGCGTGCGCAGGCCTTCCTCGGGGTTGTCCGCGCCCCGGGTGGTCGTATGGACGGCAGGAGTTCCTGACTCACCGGGCCGCTGGTGCGACCTGGCTCACAGTGGCGGGACCGCGCCGGATTCTCACCGGGCTTCCTCCCCGGGGTCCTGGGACCCCATGCCGTCTGCATAGTAGATCGTGCGCACGGCGGGCAGGGGTCGTCCCCAGGGGTCGCCCGGATCCACGTGGGTATGCTCGCCGCCATGTCGCCCACCCCACCCACAACGCCCAACCGGGGCGAACCTCCCATACGGGACCGTGGCGATGCCTGCCCCGGCGCGCTGCGCCTGCACCCCGCCGACGACGGCGGCCTGGCCCGACTGCGCCTGCCCGCAGGCTTGTTGACGTCACATCAGGTGGAGGTCCTGGCGTCGGCCGCGGAGTCCTTGGGCGACGGCCGGGTCACGGTCACGTCCCGGGGGAACGTGGAGCTGCGGGGCCTCGGAGAGGGCTGCGGGGCGGAGCTGGCGGACCGGCTGACGGAAGCCGGTCTTCTTCCCTCGACCACCCACGAACGCGTCCGCAACATCGTCGCCTCCCCGACGGCGGGAGTGGACGGACTCGGCCACGCGGACGTGCAGTTGTGGTCCCGCGAACTGGACGAGCTGCTCTGCGCGGCCCCCTGGACGGCCGCCCTGTCGGGCCGCTTCCTCTTCGCCCTGGACGACGGCCGGGGCGACGTGGCGCGGCTGGGCGCAGATGTGACCTTGATCGCAGCGGGGTCCTGGGCGGACGGTGGCGGCGCCCTTCTGTACGTCGGCGCGCAGGCGTTCCGCGTCGCCGACGCCGACGCGCCGCGCGCCGCGCTCGCCGCGGCCGACGCGTTCCTGCGAGCCGCCCGGACCGCCGGGAACGGCGCCTGGCGCGTGAAGGAGCTGCCGGGCACCGCCGGCCGTCCCGGAACGGTCGGCGGCCCCACGGCACCCGCACCCGCACCCGCCACCGGCCTGCTCGACCTCGCCGCCGCGCTCGCGCGGGCCGGGGTCGACGCCCATCCCGTCACCCCCGCACCCCAGCTGCCGCACGCCGCGCCGCCCCGGCCCGGAGCGCTCGGCAGCGACGCGCTGCACGTGCTCGCGCCGCTCGGGCGGATGACCGCCGCCCAGCTCCGCGCGCTGCTGCCCGCCGACGAGGTACGGCTCACGCCCTGGCGCGGAGCCGTCGTCGTCGGGGCCTCCCGCACACGGCTTCCCGAGCTGGACGCGGCCGGGCTGATCACCCGCCCCGACGACCCCTGGGCCGGCGTCGGCGCCTGCACCGGACGCCCCGGCTGCGCCAAGTCCCTCGCCGACGTCCGCGCGGACGCCGTACCCGGCACTCCGGGCCTCCCCGTCCACTTCTCCGGGTGCGAGCGCCGGTGCGGCCACCCCCCGGGCGCCCCCGGCACCTGGGTCGACGTCCTCGCCACCGCCGAGGGCGCCTACCTCGTGAACGGCCGCCCCACCCCCCGTACCTCCCTGACCGAAGCAGTCGCAACGGCCCGCACAACGAGATGAGCGAGAACGACACGATGTTCGCCTACGAGAAGGACGGCGCGGAGATCTACCGCCAGTCCTTTGCCACGATCCGCGCCGAGGCGGACCTCGCGGATCTGCCCGCCGACGTCGCCACGGTCGCCGTCCGCATGATCCACGCCTGCGGCATGACCGACCTCGTCCGCGACCTCGCCTACTCGCCGCAGGTCGTCTCCCGCGCCCGCGCCGCCCTGCGCGCCGGCGCACCGATCCTCTGCGACGCGCAGATGGTCGCCAGCGGAGTGACCCGCAAGCGGCTGCCCGCCGACAACGACGTGGTCTGCACCCTCTCCGACCCCGCCGTGCCCGCCCTCGCCGCCGAGCTCGGCACCACCCGCAGCGCCGCCGCCCTCGAACTCTGGCGCGACCGCCTCGAAGGCTCCGTCGTCGCCATCGGCAACGCGCCCACCGCCCTCTTCCACCTTCTGGAGATGATCGCGAAGGGCGCGCCCCGCCCGGCGGCCGTCCTCGGGATACCGGTCGGCTTCATCGGCGCCGCCGAGTCCAAGGACGCCCTCGCCGCCCAGACCCTGGGCCTCGACTACCTCGTCGTACGGGGCCGGCGCGGAGGCAGCGCGATGACCGCGGCCGCGATCAACGCCATCGCGACGGAAGCGGAGATCCAGGCATGAGCGCCATCGCCCCCGGCAAGCTGTACGGAGTCGGCCTCGGCCCCGGCGACCCGAACCTGATGACGGTCGCCGCCGTGAAGGCCATCGCGTCCGCCGACGTGGTCGCCTACCACTCGGCCCGCCACGGCCGGTCCATCGCGCGCTCCATCGCCGCCGAGCACCTCCGCGAGGACCACATCGAGGAGCGGCTGATGTACCCGCTCACGGTGGAGGCCACGGACCACCCCGGCGGCTACCGCGGCGCGCTCGACGACTTCTACGAGGAGGCCGCGGCCCGCCTCGCCGCCCACTTGGACGCCGGCCGCACCGTCGCCGTGCTCGCCGAGGGCGACCCGCTCTTCTACGGCTCGTACCAGCACATGCACAAGCGGCTCGCGGACCGCTACGACACCACCGTCATCCCCGGCGTCACCTCCGTCAGCGCGGCCGCCGCGCGCCTCGGTGAGCCGCTGTGCGAGGCGGAGGAGGTCCTGACGATCATCCCCGGCACGCTGCCGGAGGACGAGCTGACGGCCCGCCTCGCGGGCACGGACTCGGCGGTCGTGATGAAGCTCGGCCGCACCTTCCCGACCGTCCGCCGCGCCCTGGAGCGCGCCGGCCGCCTGGAGGACGCGCGGTACGTGGAGCGGGCGTTCATGGCGGGCGAGCGGACGGGCGTCCTGTCCGAGGTCGACCCGGCCTCCGTCCCGTACTTCTCCGTCGCGGTCCTCCCCTCCCGTGTCGACCAGGAACCTCCCGTACGGGAGACGGGCGAGGTCACCGTCGTCGGCACCGGCCCCGCCGGGGCGCCCTGGCTCACCCCCGAGTCGCGCGGCGCCCTCGTCAACGCCGACGTCCTCGTCGGCTACACGACCTACCTGGACCGGGTGCCGGTCCTGCGCCCCGGGCAGATCCGGCACGGCTCCGACAACAAGGTCGAGTCCGAGCGCGCCGAGTTCGCCCTCGACCTGGCCCGGCGCGGCCGGAAGGTCGCGGTCGTCTCCGGCGGCGACCCGGGCGTCTTCGCTATGGCCACGGCCGTCCTGGAGGTCGCCTGCGAGCCGGAGTACGCGGACGTGCCCGTACGGGTCCTCCCCGGGGTGACCGCCGCCAACGCGGCCGCCGCCGCGGCCGGCGCCCCCCTCGGCCACGACTACGCGACGATCTCCCTCTCCGACCGGCTCAAGCCCTGGGACGTCATCGAGGCCCGGCTCCGCGCCGCCGCCTCCGCCGACCTGGTCATCGCGCTCTACAACCCGGGCTCGAAGTCCCGCACCCACCAGGTGGCCGCCGCCCGCGACCTCCTCCTCGAACTCCGCTCCCCCGAGACCCCGGTGGTCGTCGCCCGCGACGTCGGCGGCCCCGAGCAGTCGGTCCGGGTCCTCACCCTCAAGACCCTGGACCCCTCCGAGGTCGACATGCGCACCCTCCTCCTGATCGGCTCCTCGCAGACGCGGGCGGTCGAGCGGGGCGACGGCCGCACCATCACGTGGACGCCGCGGCGGTACGGCTGAGATTCGGGGCGCGAGATCCGAGGTGGGGGGCGGGCACAACCCTTCCCCCACCTCAGGAGTCACACAGGGGTTCCCCCGTTTCACATGCTCCACATAGGTCCGGAAAGGGCCCTCCCCCTGTGATGACTCGTACCCGGCTGAGCGCCCTGGCCGTCACGGCCGCCCTCGCCGCCTCCGGTGGTCTGCTCACCGCCACCCCGGCCGCCGCGGCCGTCACCTGCACGGCCCCGGTGTGGAAGGCGGAGTTCTTCGCCAACTCCACGTTCAGCGGCACCCCCAAGCTGACCTCCTGCGACAGCGCCATCGCCGAGAACTACGGCTACGGCGATCCGGCGGGCGGCAGGCTGCCGCGGGACAACTTCTCCGTCCGCTGGTCGGTGACCCGCGACTTCGGCTCCGGCGGTCCCTTCACCTTCACCGCCGCGGCGCAGGACGGCATCCGCGTCAACCTCGACGGCGTCCGCAAGATCGACCTGTGGCGGAACGTCTCCACCACCCAGACGAAGACGGTCGACCTCACCGTTCCGGCCGGCCGCCACACCATCACCGTGTACTACGCGGCCTGGACCGGCGCCGCGAACGTCAAGTTCGGCTACGCACCCCGCACTTCGGCGACCGTGGACAAGGTGCGTCCGCTCGCGCCGACCGGCGCCACCGTCGCGTACGACAAGGCCCTCGGCAAGGTCACCCTGCGCTGGGCGGCGAACAAGGAGATGGACCTCGCCGGCTACCGCGTCTACCGGCGCCTCGGCACCTCCACCGCCTGGACGAGGGTCAGCAGCGCCACCGCCCCGGTCACGGCCGCCTCGTACGTCGACTCCCCGCCGGCGACCGGCCAGACGTACCTGTACGAGCTCCGCGCCGTCGACAAGGCCGGCAACGAGTCCCCGGGCGGCGCCGACCTGACCGTCGTGTCCGTGGACAGGACCCCGACCGCCGCCCCGACGGGCGTTGCCGCGTCCGACGGCGACACCGGCGTCGTCCTGGCGTGGCAGCCGGTCACGGGCGCGGCGACGTACACCGTCCACCGGCAGCGCACCGGCACCACCGACCCCGTCGCCCAGGTCGCGACCGGTGTCACCGCCACCACCTGGAAGGACACCACCGCCACCGAGCGGACCGGCTACACCTACTGGGTCTCGGCCGTCGACGCCGCCGGCAACACCTCGGCCCGCACCGCCGTCACCGCCACGCGCGGCGACTACGCGCCCGGGGCCCCCACGGGCCTGACCGCGGTGGACACCGGCAGCCACATCCGGAGCTTCGCCCTGCGCTGGACCGCCCCGGCGGACACCGACGTGGCCTCCTACCGTGTCTACCGCAACGGCTCCCTCTTCGGAACCGCCTCCTCCCCCTCGTACACCGACCAGAACGGCCTCTGGCACGGCACGACGTACCGGTACACGGTCACGGCGGTCGACCGGGCCGGCCACGAGTCCCCGGCCTCCGCCGAGGCCGTGGTCACGACCGAGGGCGACCTGATCGCCCCGGCGCCCGTCACCGGCCTCAAGGCGACGCCGCGCGAGGACGGCGTGCTCGTCGAGTGGGACGCGAGCACGGAGCCCGACCTCAAGCGGTACGAGGTCTACCGGGCCGAGAAGTACGACGACGGCGACGGCGGCACCATCTGGCTCGCCCACCGCGTCGAGTACCTCTACAAGACGGCCACCTCGTTCCTGCACCCGAGCGAGGCGGACGGCGAGAACGTGATGTACACCGTCATCGCCGTGGACCAGTGGGAGAACATGCTCCGGGCCGACGACCCGAGCCTGAACTGGGCCGAGGTCACCGAACTCGGCACGCCCGTCACCCCATAGCCACCCAGGCGGCGGCCTCCTCCGGGGTCGCCGCCACCGGGACGCCGGAGGGGACCGGGGGGCGGCGGACGACCACCACCGGGACGCCCGCCTCGCGGGCCGCCGTCAGCTTCGGGGCGGTCGCCGCGCCGCCGCTGTCCTTCGTCACCACGACGTCGATCCGGTGGCGGGCCAGGATCTCCCGCTCGCCGTCCAGGGTGAACGGGCCCCGGTCCAGGACGATCTCGGTGCGGGCCGGCATCGGGGCGTCCGGGGCGTCCACCGAACGGACCAGGAACCACTGCGGGCAGGCCGCGAAGGCCGCCAGGCCCATGCGGCCTGTCGTCAGGAACACCCGGTCGCCCAGGCCCTCCAGGGCACGGGCCGCCTCCTCCAGCGACGCCACCGGACGCCAGTCGTCGCCCTCTCCCGGGACCCAGCCGGGACGGCGCAGCGCCAGCAGGGGAACATGGGCGGTGGCGGCCGCCCGGGCCGCGTTGAAGCTGATCCGCTCGGCGAAGGGATGGGTGGCGTCGATGACCGCGTCCACGGCGTGCCCCGCCATCCACTCCACGAGACCGTCGACGCCCCCGAACCCGCCGATCCGAACCTCGCCCGCCGGCAGCCGGGGGCTCGCCACCCGGCCCGCGAGCGAGCTGGTGACCCGGACCTCGCCGTGCAGCAGTCCGGCGAGGACGCGGGCCTCGGTGGTCCCGCCGAGAATGAGTACGTGCACGGGAGTCCATTCATGAGTGCCGGCGGCAGTCCGGGCGGCGGGCGCGACGCCCAACTCAAGCACACGGGTCTGCGACCGGGCTGGACGACCGGTGCCTGTGCGACGGCGGCGACGACGGCCGCGTACACGGCGCTGCTGACCGGCGAGTTTCCCGACCCGGTGACGATCACGCTGCCCAAGGGCGGGCGTCCGGCGTTCGCGCTGGCGGCAGAGGAGCTGGGCTCCGGCGCGGCGATGGCGGGGATCGTGAAGGACGCGGGCGACGATCCGGACGTGACGCACGGCGCGCTGGTCCGGTCGACGGTGCGGATCCTGCCGGCCGGGTCCGGTGTCGTCTTCCGGGCGGGACAGGGCGTCGGTACGGTGACGCTGCCCGGCCTGCCCCTGGAGGTGGGCGAACCGGCGATCAACCCGGTCCCGCGGCAGATGATGCGCGCGCACGTGGCGGAGGTCGCGGCGGCGCACGGCGGTACGGGCGATGTGGAGATCACGGTCTCCGTCGACCACGGCGAGGAGATCGCCCGCTCCACCTGGAATCCCCGGATCGGCATCCTGGGCGGGCTGTCCATCCTGGGGACGACGGGCATCGTCGTGCCGTACTCGTGCTCGGCCTGGATCGACTCCATCCGCCGCGGGGTGGACGTGGCGCGGGCGGCGGGTCTGACCCATGTGGCGGGGTGTACGGGCTCCACCTCCGAGAAGACGGTGTCGACGCTCTACGACCTGCCGGAGATCGCGCTGCTCGACATGGGGGACTTCGCGGGGGCGGTCCTGAAGTACATCCGCCGTCATCCGGTCGACCGGCTCACGATCTGCGGCGGCTTCGCGAAGCTCTCCAAGCTGGCGGCGGGCCATCTGGACCTCCACTCGGCCCGCTCGCAGGTCGACAAGGGCTTCCTGGCGGACCTGGCCCGTACGGGCGGCGCGTCGGAGGCTCTCGCCGAGGAGATCGCGACGGCGAACACGGGCCTCGCGGCCCTCCGTCTCTGCGAGGCGGCCGGGGTCCCCCTGGGCGACCTGGTGGCCGCCCGCTCCCGGGACGAGGCCCTCGCGGTCCTCCGCGGCGCCCCGGTGGCGGTCGACGTCGTCTGCATCGACCGCGCGGGCACGGTGGTGGGCCGTTCATCGGCGGCGGGACCGGGCCCCGCCTGACCGTGCCCGGCGGCGCGCGTGCCATGTCGTGTGCGGTCACACGCCCGTTCCGCCGCATCCCACGGACACCGGATGCGCCGTCTCCCGCGCGAACCTAGGCTTGCGAGGGCAAGGCCCCCACGAGAGAGGGATGTGCCCGATGGCGAAGCGAGGCAACAAGAAGCGCGCCCGCAAGAAGAAGAAGGCGAATCACGGCAAGCGGCCGAACGCCTAGCAACCGGGGCCGGACACCTGTCGGGTGTCCGGCCCGGGCGCGTCACGGGGGCGTCGGGCCCCATCCGCAGGGCGCCGGGCGGCAGGAGATCAGCAGACGTGCCGCTCCCGCGCCGGGTCGTAGAGGTGGCTGTCGCGGAACTGCGAGGCCGCCAGCGTGCGGCCGACCAGGATCACGGCCGTCTTGGTGATGCCGGCCTCCTTCAGCTGCGCCGCGATGTCCTCCAGGGTGCCCCGCAGCACGATCTCGTCCGGGCGGCTCGCCATCGCCACGACCGCGGCCGGGCAGTCGGCGCCGTAGTGGGGCAGCAGTTCGGACACGACCCGGTCGACGTAGCGGGCGGCCAGGTGCAGGACCAGCAGGGCGCCGCTGCGGCCGAGCGTGGCGAGGTCCTCGCCCTCGGGCATGGGCGTGGCCTGCTGGGCGATACGGGTGAGGATGACGGTCTGGCCCACGGTCGGGACGGTGAGCTCCCGCTTGAGCGCCGCGGCGGCCGCCGCGAACGCCGGGACGCCCGGCACGACCTCGTACGGGATGTCCAGCGCGTCGAGCCGGCGCATCTGCTCGGCCACGGCGCTGAAGACGGACGGGTCGCCGGAGTGCAGCCGGGCCACGTCCTGTCCGGCCTCGTGGGCGCGGACGATCTCGGCCACGATCTGGTCCAGGTCCAGGTCCGCCGTGTCGACCAGCCGCGCGTCCGGCGGGCACTCGGCGAGCAGCTCGCGCGGGACGAGCGAACCCGCGTACAGGCAGACGCCGCAGGCGGCGAGGGTGCGGGCGCCCCGCACCGTGATCAGGTCGGCCGCGCCCGGGCCCGCGCCGATGAAGTAGACGGTCATGCTCCAACTCCTGCTTTCGTTACGGACCACTGCGTGACCGGCATCGCCTGGCGCCAGCCGGTGAAGCCGCCCACCGGGACGGCCTGGGCGACGGCGAGCCGGACCAGCTCCCCGCCGTACCGGCGGTAGCGCTCGGCCAGCAGCGCCTCGGACTCCAGGGTCACCGTGTTGGCGACCAGCCGGCCGCCGGCCGGGAGCGCGTCCCAGCAGGCGTCGAGCAGGCCGGGGGCGGTCAGACCGCCGCCGATGAAGACGGCGTCGGGGGTGGGGAGGCCGGCGAGTCCGTCGGGGGCGGCCGCGGTGACGACCCGCAGCGTGGGGACGCCGAGGGAGGTGGCGTTGCGCGCGATCCGGGCGGCCCGCTCGGGGTCCTTCTCGACGGCGATCGCCCGGCAGGAGCGGTCGGCGCGCATCCACTCGATGCCGATGGAGCCGGAGCCGCCGCCGATGTCCCAGAGCAGTTCGCCGGGGGCGGGGGCGAGGGCCGCGAGGGTGGCCGCGCGGACGTACCGCTTGGTGAGCTGTCCGTCGTGTTCGTACGCCTCGTCCGGCAGGCCGGGTACGGCGCCGAGGCGCGGCGCGTCGGGCGCCCGTACGCAGTCGAGGGCGAGGACGTTGAGGGCGTCGAGCCGATCGTCGTCGGACCAGGTGTCGGCGGTGCCGTCGACGAGCCGCTCATGGGGCCCGCCGAGCTGTTCGAGCACCCGCATCCGGCTGCCGCCGTACCCCTTCTCCCGCAGCAGGGCGGCGACCAGTGCCGGGGTGTGGCGGCTCTCGCTGAGGACCAGGAGCCGGACTCCGTCGTGGAGGGAGGCGGTGAGGGAGGCGAGCGGCCGGCCGACCAGGGAGACGGTCTCGACGGCCTCCAGGGGCCAGCCGAGGCGGGCGCAGGCGTACGAGACGGAGGACGGGTGCGGCAGGACGTGGAGCCGGTCGGCGCCGACGGTCTCGGCGAGGGTGCGGCCGATGCCGTAGAACGTCGGATCGCCGCTGGCGAGGACCGCGATCCTGCGTCCCTCGTGGGCGGCGAGCAGTCCGGGGACGGCGGGGCGCAGCGGGGAGGGCCAGGTGACGCGCTCGCCGGGGCACTCCGCGGTGTGCAGCAGGTGGAGCTGGCGGGGGCCGCCGATCAGGACCTCGGCGGCGCGCAGGGTCCGGCGGGCGTTCTCGGGGAGGCCGTCCCAGCCGTCCGCGCCGATTCCGACGACCGATATCGCGTGCGGGGGAACGGTGCTCACGTGGGCGAACTCTACGGGAGGGCCCGTTCGCCCTCCTCGTGACCGTGGTTACTTCTGGGCGTTCTGCCCCACGTAGAAGAGCAGCCAGACGAAGCCCGCGAACGCGTGCGTGGCGAAGACGTACACGAAGACGCGCAGCAGGACGCCGCGCTCCTTCCAGCGCTCGTAGTCGGACATGCCCACCAGAGTACGGGCCGGAGTAGGGGCGCCCCGGCAGCTCCTGGTTAAACGGATAGCTATCCGGTACGGTGAGGGCAATGAGAGAGACCCCACGGAATACAGGGCCCGGGCAGACGGTTGAGCATGATGGTTTAAGGTTCAACCAATAGCCCCAGAGGCGCCCCAGCGAGAGGTGAGCACGATGCAGTTCGGGATCTTCACCGTCGGCGACGTGACGACCGACCCCACCACCGGCCGCACGCCGACCGAGCACGAGCGGATCAAGAACACGGTCGCCATCGCGCTCAAGGCGGAGGAGGTCGGCCTCGACGTCTTCGCGACCGGCGAGCACCACAACCCGCCGTTCGTACCGTCCTCCCCGACGACCCTGCTCGGGCACATCGCCGCCCGGACCGAGAACCTGATCCTGTCCACGTCCACGACGCTCATCACCACCAACGACCCGGTGAAGATCGCCGAGGACTACGCCACCCTCCAGCACCTCGCCGACGGCCGCGTCGACCTGATGATGGGCCGCGGCAACACCGGCCCGGTCTACCCGTGGTTCGGCCAGGACATCCGCCAGGGCATCCCGCTCGCCATCGAGAACTACGCGCTCCTCCACAAGCTGTGGAGGGAGGACGTCGTCGACTGGGAGGGGAAGTTCCGCAGCGCGCTGCAGGGCTTCACGTCCACCCCGCGCCCGCTGGACGGCGTACCGCCGTTCGTCTGGCACGGCTCCATCCGCTCCCCCGAGATCGCCGAGCAGGCCGCGTACTACGGCGACGGCTTCTTCGCCAACCACATCTTCTGGCCCAAGCAGCACACCGAGAAGATGATCCGGCTCTACCGGCAGCGGTACGCGCACTACGGCCACGGCACCCCCGAGCAGGCGATCGTCGGCCTCGGCGGACAGGTCTTCATGCGCAAGAACTCCCAGGACGCCGTACGGGAGTTCCGCCCGTACTTCGACAACGCGCCGGTCTACGGCCACGGTCCGTCCCTGGAGGAGTTCAGCCGTGAGACGCCGCTGACGGTCGGCTCCCCGCAGGAGGTCATCGACCGCACGCTCTCCTTCCGCGAGTACGTCGGCGACTACCAGCGCCAGCTGTTCCTGGTCGACCACGCGGGCCTGCCGCTGAAGACGGTCCTGGAGCAGCTCGACATCCTCGGCGAGGAGGTCGTCCCGGTGCTCCGCAAGGAGTTCGCCAACCTGCGGCCGGCCGACGTCCCGGCGACCGCCCCGCTCCACCCCGCCGTCACCCGCACCCCGTCCCAGGAGGCGTAAGTCATGCAGACCCTGAAGCTGGTCGCCGTGTCCGCCGGGCTGAGCGCCCCGTCCTCGACGAGGCTGCTCGCCGACCGGCTCGCCAAGGCGGCCCAGGAGCGGCTCACCGAGCAGGAGTACGTGGTCGAGGTCAGGGTCGTCGAGCTGCGCGACCACGCCGTCGACATCGCGAAGAACTTCGTGACGGGCTTCCCCTCGGCCCAGCTCCAGGAGGCGATCGACGCGGTGACGGGGGCGGACGGGGTCATCGCGGTGACCCCCGTGTTCACCGCCTCGTACAGCGGTCTGTTCAAGTCCTTCTTCGACCTGATCGACCCGGAGGCGCTGACCGGCAAGCCGGTGCTGATCGGCGCGACCGGCGGCACCGCCCGCCACTCCCTCGTGCTCGACCACGCGATGCGACCGCTCTTCTCCTATCTGCGGGCGCTGGTCGTCCCGACGGCCGTGTACGCGGCCTCGGAGGACTGGGGTTCGGGCGGCGACGAGTACACCGACGGGCTGCCGTCGCGGATCGCCCGGGCCGGGCACGACCTCGCCGACCTGGTGGCGGCGCGGGGCCCGGCGGGGGAGGCGGACGACGACGAGGTCGTGCCGTTCGAGCGCCAACTCGCCGACCTGCGGCTCGACTGATCGCCGCCACTCGCGGCCCCCGTCGGCCCGACTCGAAAGGTGCGCCACCGCAAGCGGTTCACGGTGGGTGACGCCAGATCATGCGCCCGGGACGAACCGGGCGCATGATGCCTTCATGGACATCAAGCTCGAACTGATCGGCGTGCCCGTCACCGACATCGACCGGGCCAAGGCCTTCTACGAGCAGGTGGGCTTCCACGCCGATCACGACATCCCCGTCAACGACGACATCCGCTTCATCCAGATGACCCCGCCGGGATCGGCGTGCTCGATCACCTTCGGCAAGGGCATCACCACGATGGCCCCGGGCTCCCTCGACAACATGCAGGTCGTCGTCACCGACATCGAGGAGGCGCATGCCGACCTCAGCGCGCGGGGCATCGAGGTCAGCGAGATCGACGACCAACCCTGGGGCTCGTTCGTCTACTTCGCCGACCCGGACGGCAACCGGTGGGCGGTCCAGCAGAAGACTCCGCGGGACAGGTGACCGCTCGCGCCGGCGCTACTTGCGGTTGTAGAGCCGCATCGTGATCGCTCCGAAGACGATCACGAACAGCGCGGACCAACCGAGTGACCAGGCGATGTCCGCCGCCGGCCAGTTCCCGGCCATCAACTCGCGTACGGCCGTCGCCAGATGCGTCACCGGGCTGTTGTTCACGAAGGCCTGCAGCCAGCCCGGCATCGTGCTCGGATCGACGAAGACGTTGGACAGGAAGGTCAGCGGGAAGATCACCATCATGCTGACGCCCATGACCGACTTCTCGCTGCGCAGCATCAGACCGAACATGGTCCAGATCCACGAGAACGCGAACGAGAACACCAGCAGCAGCGCGACCCCGAGCAGGACGCCGGCGAGGCCGCCGTCCGGCCGGTAGCCGATGATCATGCCGACGGTGAGCATGACCGCGGAGGCGATCAGGTACCGCACGACGTCGCCCAGCAGATAGCCGACCATCGGCGCGGGCCGCCAGATCGGCAGCGTACGGAAGCGGTCGAAGACGCCCTTCTCGATGTCGGTGTTGACCGAGACGCCGGTGTACATCGTGATCATCACGACGCTCATCACGAGGATGCCGGGCAGCAGGAACTGGATGTACGCCGAGACCGAGCCGGCCAGCGCGCCTCCGAAGAGGTACGTGTACATCAGCACCATCATGATCGGGAACGCCGTCACGTCGAACAGCTGCTCCGGCACGTGCTTGATCTTCAGCATGGCCCGCCAGCCGAAGGTCATCGAGGCGGAGAGCGCGCTGGGGCGCGGCGGACGGGACTGCCCCACGAGCAGCGCCGCGAGTTCGTCCGCCTTCGGGGCGACGAAGTCGAGGGAGTCGGTGGTCTGCGCGTCCTTGCCGGTGGTGACGGTGGTCATGCCGTCGGTCCCTTCCGGTCGGTGTCGGTTCCTTCGGTTCCGTCGGCGCCGGTCGGGTCCGCGGGCCGGTCCGTCAGCGCCAGGAACACCTCGTCGAGACTGGGCTGGCCGAGCCCGAAGTTGTCGACCGTGATCCCGGCCCGCGCCAGCTCCGCCAGCGCCCGCGCGGCCTGCTCGGCGGCGCCGAGGTCGGTGCCGTGACCGTTGACCGTGGCGGTGAGCGCGACCGGGTCGGCTTCGAGCTGCACGGAGGCCTTCAGGGCGCTCCGGAGGATCCGCTCGGCCTCCTGGCGCTGCTCGGGATCCCGGAGCCGTACATGCACCGAACCCGAGCCGACGGAGGCCTTCAGCTCGCCCTTCGTGCCCTCGGCGATCACCTTCCCGTGGTCGATGACGGCGATACGGGCGGCCAGCTGGTCCGCCTCGTCCAGGTACTGGGTGGTGAGCAGCACGGTGGTGCCCTGGGCGACGACGGCGCGGACGATGTCCCAGACCTGGTTGCGGCTGCGCGGGTCGAGGCCGGTGGTCGGCTCGTCGAGGAAGAGCAGGTCGGGGGTGTTGAGGATGGACGCGGCGATGTCGATACGGCGCCGCATGCCGCCCGAGTAGTTCTTGATCTGCTTGTCGGCGGCGTCGGCGAGCCCGAACGCGGCGAGCAGCTGCGCGGAGCGGTCGCGGGCGGCGGGCCGGGTGTGCCCGAGGAGCCTGCCGAGCAGGACGAGGTTCTCGGTGCCGGTCAGGTCCTCGTCGACGGACGCGTACTGACCGGTGAGACTGACCCGGCCGCGCACGGTGTCGGCGTCCTTGACGACGTCCTTGCCGAAGACGCGGGCGCGGCCCCCGTCGGGGCGGAGGAGGGTGGCGAGCATCTTGACGGCGGTGGTCTTGCCGGCACCGTTGGGTCCGAGGACGCCGTAGACGGTGCCGGCGGGAACGCGCAGATCGATGCCGTCGACGGCCCGGTTCGCGCCGAAGACCTTGACCAGGCCCTCGGTCTCGATGGCGAGGTCGGTCATGCGCTGTCCTCCCGGCTCCCGGCGTCGGTACCGCTTCAACCAGTCTCCGACGGGTCCGCCCGGGATGCCAGGGGGAGGACGGGGGATCGTACGTACGGGTGGGGTCGACGGGACCTACGAGGCCGTGCGGGCCGGGGGCCGGGCGGGCGTGTCCTCGTGTGTGTAGAACCAGTAGAACGCGGTGCCGCCCATGCAGGCCGCCACCACCAGCGCCAGGATCACCGTCGACAGCACGCTCGTGTCGGACAGGCTGACCAGGAACCCCATCGCGACGCCCGCCAACGCCGCCCATGCGGCGGCCCGCAGCTCGCGCGGCAGTGCGCGACCGCCGCGGCGCAGTGCGTACGTCGCCCCGGCGAGGACGATCGCGGAGACGAAGCCGAGCAGGACCTGTCCCCAGGTGATCGCTCCGCCGTCGCGCTGGAGGAAGGCCGCGTAGAAGCCGTAGATGACGCCCAGCGTCACAGGCAGGCCCAGACCGTGGGTACTCATGGGCTGTCGGGTCGGCACCGCTGCGTGTGCGGCCATGGCAGGAGCTCCTTCACTCTCGCCCCCTCCATCCTCAAGGGCACACCCGAAGCCCCTGCCCCCGCAACTGGATCAGTCCGCCGGTCGCACCGCGACCGCGTCGATCTCGAAGAGCATCCCGGGCAGCGCCAGGGACGCGACCCCGCTGAGAGTCTGCGCGGGCAGCCGGTCGCCGAAGGCCCCGTGCAGCGCCTTGCCCAGCACCTCCAGCTTCGCGAGGTCGTGGTCGACGATGTACGAGCCGAGCCGCACGACGTGCTCGAAGCCGAGCCCGGCGCCCTCCAGCGCGAGCCGGAGGTTGGTGAAGGACAGCTCGACCTGGGCGGCGAAGTCCCCGGGGACGGGGGAGCCGGTCGCGTCGGAGGCGTACTGGCCGCCGATGAAGACCGGTTCGCCGGGGGCGGAGACGGCGTGGCTGTAACCGAAGGGGGACGGGTCGTGGAGCGTCGCCGGGTTGGTGATCGTGCGCTGGTCGGTGCCGGTCATGAGGTGTGCTTCCTTCCGGGGAGTACGACCGCCGGGCAGGCGGCCAGGGTGAGCGCGGCGCCCGTGCAGAGCACCGCGACGAGCGTGGTCGCGTCGAGGAGTAGCCCGCCGAGGAGGGCGCCGAGCGCGATCGAGAGGCAGAAGACGCCGGCGTAGAGGCCGGTCGCCGTCTCCACGTCCTCGGGTGCGGCGGCCATGAACCAGGACTGCAGCCCGACGGAGACCCCGCCGTAGGCGAGCCCCCACAGGAGCAGCAGCGCGGCGCCGGCCGGGGTCGTGCCACCGGTGACGGCGAGCGCGAGGAGCGCGGCGGTCAGTCCGGCGGACAGGACGGCGAGGGTACGGCGGGGGGAGCGGCCGGCCGCGGGGCCGACGAGGAAGTTCCCCGCCACGCCCGCGAGTCCGTACCCGAGGAGGAGCACGCCGACGAGCCCCTCGGAGACATGGACGTGCTCGGCGAGCACGGGCCGTACGAAGGAGTACGCGAGGAAGTGGCCGGTCACGAGGAGGAGGGTGAGGAGCAGCCCGGCGCGGACGCGCGCGTTGTCGCGCGGCAGCCGCAGCAGCCTCCCGAACCGGCCGCCGGGTCCGGGAGCGCTCCGCCCGCCCGGCAGGCGCGGCAGCAGCGCCACGAGAGCCCCCGTCGCCACCACCGCCATCACCCCCACTGCGGCGAACGCCCCACGCCAGCCGGTCCATTCCGCCGCCGTGGTGGCCACCGGGACGCCGAGCACCGAGGCGGCCGAGACCCCACCGAAGATCACGGCGGTGGCCCGGCCGATGTCGGGGGCGGGGACGAGCCGGGGTGCCAGGCCGCCCGCGAGGGCCCAGAAGCCGCCGATGGAGACGCCGAGCAGGACCCGGGCTCCGAGGACGACCGCGAAGTGTCCGGCGGCCGCGGTGGCGAGGTTCGCGGCGGCGACGAGTGCCATCAGGACGACGAGCGTCGCGCGCCGGTCGGCCCCGGCCGCCCGAAGGGCGATCAGCGGGGCGGAGACCGCGGCCACCAGACCCGGGACGGTCACCATCAGGCCCGCCGTGCCGGCGGACACGTCCAGCTCGGCCGCGACCGGGGTGAGCAGACCGACCGGCAGCAGCTCCGCCGTCATGACGGTGAAGATGCCGAGCGTGACCGCTCCGACCCGGGCCCACGCCCCTTCCGTCTTAACCTGGATATCCAACATCCAGAATAACCCCCTTGAAAAGCCCTCCCGGCCGGGAGGGCGCCTCGAACGAACCGATGCGGACTCAGGCGTTGGCGAACCAGTGGCGGATACGGTCCGGGGCCGCGGGCGCCTGGAGCTCCGCCCGCTCCCGTACGTCGTCCAGGGTGCGGGCCGCCAGCTCCCGCCTCCAGGCCAGCTCCGCCGCGCCCATCGCACCGGCGATGGCGCACTCGGCCGCGTAACTCCCGGCCGGTCCGGCACCGGGCCCCTGCTGCCGGATCTCGGAGCAGCGGAACGCTTCCTCCGGGCCCTCGATCGCCGTGACGACGTCCATGAGGGTGATCCGGTCGAGCGGCCGCGCCAGCCGGAAGCCGCCCTTGGGGCCGGAGACCGAGCTGACGATCCCGGCCCGGGAGAGGGCCTGGAGCTGCTTGTTGAGGTAGGCGGCGGGCAGCTCGTGGTACGCCGCGAGCCGCGCTGCCGTGACCGCCCGGTCCGGCCCGATCCAGGCCAGATTGAGGCAGCTGTGCAGCGCCCATTCGACGCCCTCGTTCATCCTCATGTTCTGGATATTAGATGTCCAGGATCTCGGATGCAAGCGCGGCGAGCCGCCGCAGCGCGTCGTCCAGGACCTCAAGCGCCGGCGAGGCGAGCCCCACCCGGACGGCGTCCGCCGCCCCGGAGCCCGCCCCCGGACCCGCCGTCCGCCCGCTCACCGCGAAATCCGGGCCCGGGGTCAGCGCGATGCCCCGCTCCGCCGCCGCGGCCACGAAGGTCTCCGCCCGCCACGGCTCCGGCAGCTCCCACCAGCAGTAGTACGCGTGCGGCGCCGTACGGATCTCGTACGCCCCCAGGTGCCGCCGCACCAGCGCGTGCCGCGCCGCCGCGTCCGCGCGCTTCGCCGCGCCGACCTCCGCCACGGTCCCGTCCGCCGCCCACCGGGTCGCCGCCGCGAGCGCCAGACCCCCCGCCGTCCACGCGCCCGAGCGCAGCGCCCCGGCGAGCTCCTCCACCCGGCCCTCCGGCGCGACGAGATGGCCGACGGTCAGCCCGGGCGCGAGCCGCTTGGACAGGCTGTCCACGAGGACCACCCGCTCCGGGGCATGGGCGGCGAGCGGCGCCGGGGCGTCCGGCTCCAGGAACGCCCACGTGGTGTCCTCGATCGCGAAGAGCCCCGACTCCCGCAGGACGCCCGCCAGTTCGGCCCGCCGCCCCGAACCAGCCGTCAGGGACAGCGGGTTGTGCAACGTCGGCTGGACGTACACGGCCGAGAGCGGACCCGCGCGGTGGGCCGCCGCCAGCGCGTCGGGCCGCATCCCCTCCTCGTCGAGCCCGATCGGCACGAGCCGTACCCCGAGCCGCTCCGCCACCGCCTTGACCAGCGGATACGTCAGCGCCTCGACACCCAGCGCACCGCCCGGCGGTACGAGCGCGGAGACCGCCGCCGCGATGGCCTGGCGGCCGTTGCCCGCGAAGAGCACCCGGTCGGGGTCCGGCTCCCAGCCCGCCCGCGCGAGGACCCGCACCGCCGCCGCCCTCGCCTCCGGCGTCCCCGCGGCCGCCGCCGGGCGGCTCGTCGCCTCGGCCAGCACATCGGGGCGCGCCAGGGCGGTCAACGCACGCGCCATCAGCTCCGACTGCCCGTCCGCCACCGGATAGTTGAGCTGGAGATCGACCGGCGCCCGTCCGGTCGCCTCCGCGAGCGCGAGCGCGGCACCGGGCGGCGGCGGGGCCGCCCGGACGAACGTGCCCCGGCCCACCTCGCCGACGACCAGGCCGCGGCGCGCCAGCTCCCCGTACACGCGGATCGCGGTGGAGTTGGCGATCCGCTGCCGACGGGCGAAGACCCTCTGCGGCGGCAGTCGGTCACCGGGCCGCAGCCACCCGTCCGCGATCCGCTCCGCCACCCGGTCGGCGATCCTGCGGTACTCGTCCATCAGAGCGGCTCCCTCCCTCTTTGCACCGAGAGCAAAGGATCTCATTGCACCGAGGTAAGGGCTCTGCCTAGCCTCGGGCCATGCCCTCCGCAGAGATCAACGGACTCACGATCGGCTACGAGGACCGGGGTACCGGCCCCGCGCTCGTCCTGGTCCACGGCCATCCCTTCGACCGCACCATGTGGCAGCCCCAGATCGACCGCTTCTCGGCCACGCACCGGGTCGTCGCCCCCGACCTGCGCGGCTACGGAGCGACCACCGTCGTCCCCGGCACCACCCCGCTCTCCGCCTTCGCCGAGGACCTCGCCGCGCTCCTCGACCACCTCGGCATCGAGGAGTTCGTCCTCGGCGGGCTCTCCATGGGCGGCCAGATCGTCATGGAGTGCCACCGCCTCTTCCCCGACCGCATCCGCGGCCTCGTCCTCGCCGACACCTTCCCCTCCGCCGAGACCGAGGAAGGGAAGGCAGGCCGCCGCGCACTCGCCGACCGGCTGGTCCGGGAGGGCATGAAGGGGTACGCCGACGAGGTCCTCGACCGGATGGTCGCGCCGTACAACACCCATGCCCGGCCCCACGTCCACCGGATGATGTGCGCCACCGACCCCGAGGGCGCGGCGGCGGCGCTGCGCGGCCGTGCCGAGCGCCCCGACTACGACGACGTGCTCCGCGCCGTCTCCGTACCCGCCCTGGTGGTCGTGGGCCGCGACGACGCGTACACCCCGGTGGCGGACGCGGAGGCGATGCACGCCCTGCTTCCCGACTCCACGCTCGTCGTCGTCGAACGGGCCGCGCACATGCCGAACCTGGAGCGCCCCGACGAGTTCGACGCGGCGCTCGCCGCGTTCCTCGACACCGTCCGAGCCCGGCCGCGGTGAGCGGACGGCCGTGTGAGCCCGGCCCTCCGCTCACCCGATCGGCGCATCTGAACGATCGCTTCCAGGGCAACGGCCGGACGATGAGCCCATGAGCCAGAACACCGCACCCCGTCCGCCGCACGCCGCTTCCGGCGGTACGGCGGCCTCCAGCGGCACCCTGTTCGCGGGTGTCCTCATGGTGGTCATCGGCATCCTGGACATCCTCCAGGGCATCGCGGCCATCGCCGAGGACGACGTCTACGCCCGCGTCGGCGACTACGTCTTCAAGTGGGATCTCACCAGCTGGGGCTGGGTCCACCTCATCCTCGGCATCCTCGTCGGCCTCGCGGGCGCAGGCATTCTCAAGGGATCCGAGTGGGGACGGATGGGCGGCATCACCCTGGCCTCCCTCAACGTCGTCGCCCAGTTCCTCTTCCTGCCGTATCACCCCTGGTGGGCGCTCTTCTCGATGGCCGTCTCGATCTTCGTGATCTGGGCCCTGGCCACGGACGACACCTCCTTCCGGAAGAGCGGCGTGGCGTGATCCGCGGCCGCGCCCTCGTCTCCACCGCCGCCCTCCTCGCCCTGGCCGTGTCGGGCACGACCGGCTGCACCGAGGAGAGCCAGCAGGCGGCGGAGGACATCGTGTCCTCCGCCACGGCGGCCGCCGCCTCGGCGGCCCAGGAGAAGATGAACCAGGTCAAGGACGGAGTGAACGCCACCGGCGAGGTGAAGGCCGGCCCGACCAAGGTCGACGGCGACCGGACCACGGCCGAGATCACCGCCACCAACCCGCTCGACAAGAACGCCGACTACACGATCATGGTCAACTTCCGTGACGACGCCGGCAATCTGCTCGACGCCGTCGTCCTGAACATCGACGCCGTCGAGCCGGGGAAGTCCAAGACCGGGACGGCGCGCAGCAATCGCACACTCTCGGGGGAGACGACGGCGGAGATCCAGCAGGCGCTGCGACACTGAGGGCGTGACCTCCGTCCGTACCGCCGTCGCGCCCCTCCCTCCCCCCGTACGGCCCCGACGGCGCCTCGCCGCCTGGGCCTCGGGGCTGTTGGTCGCCGTGCCGAGCGTGGTGGTCGGATGCCGGCTCATCGGCGTCGACGCGGTCACCCCCGTACCGCAGTTGCTGTCGTTCCTGCCCTGGCTGGCCCTCCCGGCCGGTCTCGCGCTGCTGCCGGCGCTGCTCGCTCGGCGGCGGCTGCTCGCGGGCTGGGCGGTGCTCGTCCTCGCGGCGACCTGCTGGTTCGTCCTGCCGTACGGCCCGGACACCACCACCGCCCACGGTCCCGTCGTCGAACGCCTCCGGGTGCTCGCCGCCAACGTCGAGTTCGGCCAGGGGACGGAGGCGCTGGTCGAGACGGTGCGCCGGGAGCGGCCGCAGCTCGTGTACGTCTCCGAGTGCGACCGTCTCTGTGTCCGCACCCTCACCGCCGCCGTCGGCCCCGACCTCCCCCACCGGGCGGTCGTGGACGGCCAGGGCTCGACGGGATCGGTCGTCCTCAGCGCGTACCCGCTGACCGCGCAGCCCCCGATCCCGGCCGTGATGGGGATGCCGGGCGCCACCGCGCGGATCGGCGGCCGGACCGTACAGCTCCGGCTCGCCCACCCGCTGCCGCCCATCCCCCGCCAGGTCGACGCGTGGAAGCGGGAACTGGGACGGGTCGCGGACTTCGCCGCCGCGCAGCGCGACGGCGGGCCGGTGATCCTCGCCGGCGACTTCAACGCCTCGCAGGACCACGCCGCCTTCCGCTCCGTCCTGGACGCCGGCCGGCTCCACGACGCAGCCCGGCTCGCGGGCGCCGCCCGGACCCCGACCTGGCCGCGGGAGGGACAGGGGCCGCTGCCGCCGTACGTCCAGATCGACCATGTGCTGGTCAGCGACGACTTCCGGGTGCGCGGGGTGCGCTTCCTCGACCTCGCGGGGTCGGACCACCGGGCCGTGCTCGCCGAGCTCGACCTGCACGCGGGCCGCTGATCGGCCACGCTGGATTACATGGACCGGATGTACGACGACGAGCAGATCCTGGCGAACATCGGCGCCCTCGTCGAGGAGGAGCGGGCCCTGCGGCAGCGGGTCGGCGGGCTGCTCGACGAGGAGCGGACCCGGCTCACCGAGCTGGAGGTGCAACTGGACCAGTGCTGGGACCTGCTGCGCCAGCGGCGAGCGAAGGCGGAATTCGGCGAGGACCCGGACACGGCAGCCCTCCGCCCGGCCGCGGAGGTGGAAAGCTACCGCAGCTGAAACCCCCTGGGGCGGTGCCCACGACGGGGGGTGGCAGGCTCCGCGCCGTAAGTTGGTCGCATGGCGCGTACCCCCCGGCTCACCCCGCCCCCCTGGCTCACCGCCGGGCTACGACCCGGCCCTGCGCCCATCCCCTGGGCCGCCGTCGCCCGCGCATCCGTCGCCCTCGCCGCGCCCCTCGCCGTCGGCTTCGCGATCGACGAGCCCGTCTACGGAGCCCTCGTCTCCATGGGCGCCCTCTCCGGCGTCATCGGCGACACCGCCGACGCGTACCGGATGCGGTTCTACAACATCGCCGTCCCCCAGCTCTTCGGCGCACTCGGCGTCACCCTCGGCACCCTCGTCTTCGACCAGGGCTGGCTCGCCGTCATCGTCCTGACCCTCGTCGCGCTCGTCTCCGGGATGATCTCCTCGATCGGCGCCGTCGCCTCCGTCTCCGGCCTGCTGCTCCTCCTCAACGCCGTCGTCGGCGCCGGCCTGCCCATGCCCGAGCCCTGGTGGAAGGCGCCCCTGCTGCTCACCCTCGGCGGGGTCGTGGTCCTGTTCCTCACCCTGCTCGGCTGGCCACTGCGCGGCGGCATCCCGGAGCGATCCGCGGTGGCCGGCACGTACCGGGCCGTCGCCGACGTCCTCGAAGCCGCCGGCTCGGAGACGTACGAGGAGAAGCGCCAGGCCGTCACCACCTCCCTCAACCAGTCCTACGACCTCGTCCTCGCCCGCCGCACCCGCTTCCACGGCCGCGCGCCCACCCTCGTCCGGCTGCTCGCGCAGCTCAACGTGGTGATCCCGCTGGTCGAGGCCGCCCCGGCCGCGCACTTCGCGGCCCGGCGGTTCCACCGGCCGCTGCCCCCCGAGATCCCGGCCGCCGTGCGCGGGCTGGCCGACGCGATCGAGGTGGGCGGCCGCACCGGCACCCCCGTGCTCGACCTCCCGGAGGCCGAACGCCCGTCCGAGAAGGCGGTGGACCAGGCACTGCGCCACGCGGCGACCGTCGTCCACGAAGCGGAACCGAACCCCTTCAACGTCGACGACCGCCTCGGACGCCCCGCCGCCCTGCGCGTGCGGGTGCGCCGCACGGCCCGCTCCGTGATGTTCTCCGAGGCGTCCTGGCGGTACGGGCTACGGCTCGCGCTCTGCATCGGCCTCGCCCAGGCGCTGGTCTCGCTCATCGACGTACCCCGCTCCTACTGGGTCGCCCTCACCGTCACGTTCGTCCTGAAGCCGGACTTCGGCTCCGTCTTCTCCCGCGCCGTGCTGCGCGCCGCCGGAACCGCGGTCGGGCTCGTCACCGCCGCCCTCGTCTTCGCCGAGGTCCCGCGCGGCTGGTGGTACGTCCCGATCATGCTGGTGCTCGCCGGACTGATCCCCGCCTTCTCCGCCAAGGGGTACGCCTTCCAGACCGCGGCGATCACCCCCGTCATCCTGCTGCTCTCCGACCTCCTCAACCACCAGGGCTTCGACCTCGTGCTCCCCCGGCTGTGGGACTCGCTCGTCGGTTGCGCGATCGCGCTGGTCGCCGGCTATCTGCTCTGGCCCGAGTCCTGGCACAGCCGGATCGGCGACCGGCTCGCGGACGCCGTCGCCGACTCCGCGGCCTATGTGAACCGCGCGTTCTGTGCGCCCGAGCAGGCGGACCAGGCCGCCCGGATCCGGGCCAGGCGCAGGCTCTACCGCGACCTGTCGGCCGTACGCTCCGAGTTCCAGCGCGCCCTGACCGAACCCCCGCCGACCGGCACCGTCGCCTCCGCCTGGTGGCCGCTGGTCGTCGCCGTGGAACGGATCGTCGACGCGACGACCGCCGCCCGGGTCCGCGTCAACCACGGCGCACCCGCCCCCGCCCCGGCGGAAGTGGAAGAAGTGGAACAGCAGTTGCGGGAGCTCGCCGACGGACTGCGCAGCAGCGCCGTCCTGGTGGAGGTACGGACGGAGCTGCACGGCGACGAGGAGGGGGTGCTCGCCCCGCTGCGCCAAGAGGTGAGCGCGGCCCGGGCCATCGCCACTCCCCGGCGCGAGACGGACTAAACACCCGACGCGGGGCGTACGGATGCCCTTACCGGCGGTCACTGAACGGAACCCTCCATACCGCCGTTACCGGAATCCACAGGTGCGACTACGATGCGCTCGATTCACCTTGATCCGTGCTCGTTCCGGCGAACAAGTGACCCGGCGACACGGTCACTTCGTCCTGCGCCACCCCCACGTGCCCCCAAGGACATCCGCCATGCGCACCACCACCGGCAGAGGCCTCCAGCCCAATGTCCTCGGGACGTTCGACACGATCGTCATGGCCGTCGCGGGCAGCGCCCCCGCCTACTCGCTGGCCGCCACCACCGCCGTCCTCTTCGGCGCGGTCGGCCTCGCCGGACCGGCGGCGCTCCTCTACTGCGCCATACCGATGCTGGGCATCGTCCTCGCCTACTCCCGCCTCGGCCGCATCGACGTCAACGCGGGCGCCGGCTACTCCTGGGTGGGACGCACCCTCCACCCCTTCCTCGGCTTCCTCTCCGGCTGGGCCCTGGTCGTCTCCGCGACCGTCTTCATGGTCGCCGGCTCGCTTCCCGCCGGCGCGATGACGCTCTCCCTGATCGATCCGGACCTCGCCGACGACACCCCGCTGGCCGCCGCCGTCGGCGCCGGCTGGTTCCTGATGATGCTGCTCGTGGTCCTGGGCGGCGCCCGGCTCACCGTACGGGCCCAACTCCTCATGTCGGGCGTCGAGATGCTGATCCTCGTCGTCTTCGTCGGCGCGGTCGTCCTGCACCGCGGCCACGCCACCGCCTTCGACTGGTCCTGGTTCGGCTTCGAGCACTTCGACGGCCCGGCCGGCTTCGCCTCGGGCGCGCTGATCGCCGCGTTCTACTACTGGGGCTGGGACGTCACCAGCAACCTCAGCGAGGAGACCCGCGACAGCCGCCGCACCGCCGGGCTCGCCGCCCTCGTCGGCGTCGGCGTCGTCTTCCTGCTCTTCGAGGCGTTCACCGTCTCGGTCAACGTGCTGCTCAGCGCGGGCCGGATCGAATCCGCCGGGGCGAACGTCCTGGCCGTCCTCGGCCAGGAGATCTGGCCCGGCGTCGGCGGAAAGCTGCTGATCATGGCGGTGCTGCTGTCCACCGTCGCCACCCTGGAGACCACCCTCATCCAGGTGACCCGCTCGCTGTTCGCGATGGGCCGCGACCGCACGATGCCGGCCGCGCTCGGCACCGTCCACCGCCGCTGGAACACCCCATGGGTGGCGATCGCCGCCGTCGGGGTCGCGGCGCTGGTGATGTTCGGCGCGGCCGCGGCCGCCGGTTCCATGGCGTCGATCCTCCGCGACGCGGTCTCCGCGATCGGCCTCCAGATCGCGTTCTACTACGGCCTCGCGGGCATCGCCGCGGTCGTCGCGTACAAGGGGATGCTGCTGACCTCCGTACGCAACTTCCTCGTCGGCGGCGCCTGGCCGCTCCTCGGCTCCGCGTTCATGCTGTGGGCGTTCGTGGAGTCGCTGGGGGAGCTGTCCACGACCTCCCTGACCATCGGCCTCGGCGGACTGCTCGCCGGGGTCGTCCCGATGCTCGTGTACTGGCGGAAGGGGAGCGCGTACTACCGTCCGGCCCGACTCGACGCGGCGCGCGCGCTGGCGGCGGCGGACCCGTTCGGCCCGACGAGGCCGCGGGCGCGGCGGGCGGACGAGAGCTTGGCGACGGACTTCTGACGCGGGACTCCCGCTGGTCACTGAACTACTAGTCACTGAACTACTGGTTTCCGAGGGAGGACCCGGATGGCCGCTCTCCGCCGACCGTCGCGCTCGTCGCGCTCGGCACGCTTCACGCCCGACCTCGATCCGGACTTCGGGGACCGTGCGCTCACCGAGGCGCGCCACGACATGGTCATCGGGCGCTGGCAGGGCGTACGGGACCTGCTGCGGGCGACGGGCGAGGACTGGCCGCGCCGGACGCACCGGCTGCGGCTCCTGGCGCACGCCGCCGCGGGGAGCTCGACGGTCGAGGCATGGCGGGCGGCCGAGCCGGACAGTCCGGACGCGGCGGTGCTGCGGGCCGCGACCGAAGTGGTCCGGGTCTTCGACACGGCCATCGCGGCCGGCCGGGGCAGCGTCGTGGACCGGGGACGGCTCGACTCGACGGTCGACTCCTGCCTCGGCGCGGCGCAGGCGGCGCCCGCGGACCCGATGCCCTGGGTGTCGCTGCTGTCGGTGGCGCGGCTCTACGACGGCGGAGTGCAGCGGCGCGAACTACGGCAGTGGTTCGACGAGTTGCGGCGGAGGGACCCGTACAACACGGAGGGTCACGCGCAGCTGCTGCGCTACTGGTCGGCGCGGTGGCACGGCACGCACGGCGCGATGTACGACTTCGCGCGGGACGCGGCGGGTGTGGCGCCGCCGGGCTCGCCGCTGCCGATCCTGGTCCAGGTGGCGCGGGTGGAGGAGTACCGCTACATCGCGGACGGTGCGCTCGGCCGGGGCCCGGTGCGCGGCTTCGACCAGCACTGGAAGCACGAGCTGGCGGTGACGGAGCTCCGGCGGACACACGCCCGCTGGATCGGCGGCCGGGAACCGGGCCGCCCGGTGGCACCGGAGGAGGTACCCGACCTCAACTACCTGGCACACGCGGCGTGTTACGCGGGCCAGGTGGAGGTGGCACGGGAGGTGCTCGGGATGCTCGGGGCGCGGGCGTCGTGGGTGCCGTGGTCGTACACCGGGGATCCGGAGGAGCAGTTCGTACGGTTCAGGGAGGGCCTGGGGGTGGTGTGAGGGGCGGTGCCACGCCCCCCACACCACGTTCTCGGCCGGCTCAGACGCCGATGTCACCGCCGTCCTTGCGCCAGACGGCGACGACGGACGGGCGGACGATCTTGCCGGGTCCGTCGGGCCACTCCGACTTCGGGTTCTCGACGGAGGCGCCGTCGATCTCGCCCGGGTGCTGGACGGCGACCACGACGCGGCGGTCCTGGATGATCGGGCCGCAGGTCTCGGCGCCCTTCGGGACCGTCAGGAACTGCTTGAGCTCACCTCGGCGCTCGCCCTTCGTGGCGACACCGAAGAGTCCGTCGTGCGAGCCGAGCTGGTTGCCGTCGGTGGAGATCCACAGGTTGCCGTGCGGGTCGAAGGCGACGTTGTCCGGGCAGGAGATGGGGGAGACCTTCTCCTTGGGGAAGCCCGCGAAGTACGTGGCCGGGTCGTTCGGGTCGCCGGCGACGAGGAAGAGACGCCAGGCGAAACCGTCGGAGGACGGGTCGTCCCAGTGCTCGGCGAGCTCCAGGATCTGGCCGTGCTTGTTGAGGTTGCGCGGGTTGGCCTCGTCCGCACCGGCCTTGCCGGCCTTGCCGCGGTCGGAGTTGTTGGTGAGCGCGACGTAGACGCGGCCGGAGCGCGGGGACGGCTCGACGTCCTCGGGGCGGTCCATCTTCGTGGCGCCGACCTTGTCACCGGCGAGCCGGGTGAAGACGTACACCTCCTCGGCGGTCATGCCGGGCACGTGGGAGACGTCTCCGGTGGCGAGCGGGATCCACTGACCGCTGCCGTCGAACTCACCGTCGTTGGGCAGCTTGCCCGTGCCGTCGATCTCGGCGGCCGGGCTGTCGCCGGTCAGCTTGGCGACGTAGAGGGTGCCCTCGTCGAGCAGCGTGAGGTTGTGCTCGCGGGCGGCGCGGGAGCCGCCCTTCTTCATCCGCTTCGACGAGACGAACTTGTAGAAGTAGTCGAACCGCTCGTCGTCGCCCATGTAGACGACCGGGCGGCCGTCCTCGGTGAGGCGGGGCTGCGCGGCCTCGTGCTTGAAACGGCCCAGCGCGGTGCGCTTCTTCGGCGTGGAGTCGGGGTCGTACGGGTCGAGCTCGACGACCCAGCCCTGACGGTGGACCTCGTTCGGCTCCTGCTTGAGGTCGAAGCGCTTGTCGAACCGCTCCCACTTGCGCTCGGAGGCGCCGGTGCCGATGCCGTAGCGCTTGTCGGTGGCGCTGGATCCGTTGGCGAAGTACTGGTTGAAGTTCTCCTCGCCGTGGAGGGTGGTGCCCCACGGGGTCGTGCCGCCGGCGCAGTTGTTGAGGGTGCCGAGCACCTTGCGGCCGGACGGGTCGACGGAGGTCTTCAGCAGCGCGGAGCCGGCGGCCGGGCCGGTCAGCTCGAACTCGCTGGTGGTGTGGAGACGGCGGTTGAGCGGGTGCCGGCTGACCGGCGTGAGCTTGCCGGAGCGGTGCTCCTCCTGGACCACGACGACGGAGAGACCGTGGGCGGCCCAGGCGATCTCGACCTGCTCGCGGGTCGGGTTGGCGGCGTCGTAACCCTTGAACATCAGGATTTCGTCGGTGTACTCGTGGTTCGCGACGAGGACCTGGCGGTTGTGCTCGCCGCGGAGCGGGAGCAGGCTCAGGAAGTCGTTGTTGTAGCCGAACTGACCGGCCTGCGCCTTGGCGGTCTGCTTGTCGGCGTCGAAGGCCGGGGCACCGCGGAGGATCGGCTCGCCCCAGCGGATGACGACGTTCTGCTCGTAACCGGCGGGGACCGTGACCTTGTCGGCGGTGTTGGGCGCGACGGGCGCGAAGCGCAGGCCACGGGCGCCGTCGGTGGGCTTGCCGGGCTTGTGCCCGTATCCCTGGCCGTCGGCCGGAGCGGCGACGGCGGGGGCGCTGCCCGAACCGACCACGGCACCGCCGGCGGCGGCCGCGACGGTGACGACGGCGGCGGCGCGGATCATCGAACGGCGGGAGTAGGCGCCGGCTATGACATCGCCGACGTACTCGTTGTCGCTGGTGTTGGGCACCTCGTGGAAGCAGGCGTCACCACAGCGGAACCGACAGGTGAGGGCGGAACGGCCGCCTCCGTGCGGGTTGGTGCTCAGCAGCGGCAGCAGTTTGCGCACTTGGTCCTCCTCCGGCGCGTACCGCGCCGCCCCTTGGTCCCGACATGGTGTCGGGATTCCATCCGCGGTGACGTTATGTGTGCACATCTGCACGGGGGCGGCGCCGGAGTGAACGTCGGATGAATGCGGGGGAACCGGGGGCGGTTGGGGGCGGAGGCGGGGCGGATCAGGGGCGCGGGTGAGGGGGAGCGGGAACGGCCCGGGGCACCCGGGGGCGCCTGGGGCCATGGGTGGAGCGGGTTGGGGCGCGGGCCTGGCGGGCGGGCCCGCGGGGCGGCTCACGGGCCCGCGTGGCGGGCGTCCGGAGGCCACTTGGGGCACCGTTTGTGGGTCCGCTTGGGGCGCCGATGGCGACACACCAGGGGCCGCTAACCTTACGTGTCCGCCCTGGCCAGGGATGATTCCTCCCAGTACGGACATTCATCGCACCCAACTCATGCGAAAGGCCTCGCCCATGGGCATTCGGAGCTTGCTGCGCAAGGTGTTCGGACGCGACCGTGCGGACCAGCACGACGAAACTCCGGCAACCTCCGTCCCGCCCCAGGCGGACCGCGCGACGTCTGACGAGCCGGTATCGGTGACGCTGCCGTCGCCGGCGGACGGGGAGCGGACGGCCGCGGAGCCGGAGCGGGCGCGGGCGTCGACGCCGTCAGCCCCCCGCCCGAAGGAGTCGGCGGCCCAGCGCGCGGCGGACGACCTCGTGGCGGCGGCCTTCGACAACCCGAAGGTCCCGGGAGCGAGGTCGGCGGAGCCGGAGGCGACGGAGCCGGTCGCGACGGAGCCGGTCACGACGGAGCCGGTCACGGCCGAGGTGGAGCCGGAGGCGACGGAGCCGGTCGCGGCTGAGGCGGTTGTGGCCGAGGCGGAGAAGCCGGAGGCGACCGAGCCGGCAGCGGCTGAGGCCGAGGCTGAGGCGACCGTAACAGCGGTGGCCGAGGCCGAGGTGGAGCCGGAGGTGGTGGCCGAGGCGGAGAAGTCGAAGGCGACCGAGCCGGTCACGGCTGAGGCGGAGCCGGAGGCAGTAGCGGCCGAGGCAGAGACGGAGGTCGTGGCCGAGGCGGAGCCGAAGGCGACCGAGGCGGCAGCGGCTGAGGCTGAGGCGGTAGCGACGGAGCCGAAGACGGTTGCCGCCGACGCCGAGCCGGAGGCAGTCGCGGCGGAGCCCGAGGCGGAGCCTCAGGTGCCCGCCACGGCGGTGGCCGAGCCGGAGGCGGAAGCGCTCGCTGCGGACGCTGCCGAGGCCGAAGCGAAGGCCGAGACGGCCGAGCCCGCGGCGGAGCCCGAGGCGCCCACGACGGAGGCCGCCGAGGCGGAGCCGTCGACCGCGGCAGAGCCGACCGCCGAGGTCGCGGTCGAGGCCGAGCCGCTCGCGACGGAAGCCGTCGACGAGACGGCGTCGGCGGACGACGCCGAGGCAACCACGGCGCAGGAAACGGCCGAGCCCGAGGCTGAGGCACAGAACGACACCGACACCGAGGCCGACGCGGCCGAGCCGCAGGCTCAGGACGCGCTCGTCGCGGCTGCCGCAGACGACGCTCCCGTCGAGACCGCGCCGGAGGCGGAGTTCGAGTCGGACGCGTCCGCCGACGCCGCCGCCCCCGAGCCGGAGGCCGTACTCGTCGCGGACGAGACCGCCCCCGAGCCGGAGGCCGTCGCGGACACCGAGCCCGCGGAGGCTCCGGTCTCCGAATCCCCCGCGCCGAAGGAGCAGGCCGCCCCCGCCACCTCCCTCGCCGAGGTCAAGGCCGACGCCCCCCACCTCGTCGACGCCTACAAGGCCGCCGGGGCCGTGCTCAAGAAGCAGGGGCTCGCCGGGGCGCGGGCCGCCGTGTACCTCGTCGTCGACCGGTCCGGCTCGATGCGCGGGTACTTCAAGGACGGCTCCGTGCAGCGCATCGCCGAACAGACCGTCGCCCTCGCCGCCCACCTCGACGAGGACGCCACCGTCACCACGGTCTTCTTCTCGACCGACATCGACGGCACCGCAGAGCTCCGCCCCCAGGGCCTCGAGGGCCGCATCGACGAGATCAACGCGGGCCTCGGCCGCCTGGGCCGTACGAACTACCACCGCGCCGTCGAAGAGGTCCTCGCCCACCACGAGAAGGCCGACCCGACCCGACCCGCGTTCGTCGTCTTCCAGACCGACGGCGCCCCCGAGTCGAAGACCGCCGCCACCCAGGCCCTCGCCGAGGCCGCCGACCGCCCGATCCACTGGCAGTTCGTGGCCTGGGGCGAGGAGGACAACAAGGCCTTCGACTACCTGCGTAAGCTCACCGCCCCTCGCACCGGCCACTTCCTCGCCGGCGCGACCCCGTCCGAGACCGCGCACTCCGCGTTCTACGGCGGGCTGCTCGCCGACTGGCAGATCTAGCAGGGGCGCGACGCCTCAGTGCCCGGTGGTGACGGTGACGGGCAACGTCACCGTCACCACCAGGCCCCCGCCCTCCTCCGCGCCCCGCGCCACGGCCTCCACCGTCCCCCCGTGCGCCGCCGCGATCGACCGCACGATCGACAGGCCGAGCCCCGCCCCGGGCCCCATCCGGTCGCGCCCCTCCCCTCGCCGGAAGGGCTCGAAGAGCCCCGGCACCTCGTCGGCCGCCACCACGGGCCCGGTGTTGACGACGGTCACCACGCCTGCCCGGACGGACACCTCCACCGACCCGTCGGGCACGTTGTACGCGACCGCGTTCGCGACGAGATTCCGTACGAGCTGCCCGAGCAGCACCCGGTTCCCGCGCACGACCCCGCCCCCAGAGGCCACGGCGACACCGCCCGAGGCGCCCCCAGCGGCACCACCCGCGACACCACCCCCGGCACCCCCCTCAGAAGCCACGGCCGCGCCCCGCGCGAAAGCACCCGCGGCGGGCCCCGAAAGCGCCACTCCACCCTCGCCCACGACACCGACCTCCGCCGTCGCCTCCGCCCACGACACCGCCCCCGCCGTCGCCCCGGCCCTCAACCCCACCCCGTACGTCTCGCACTCCTCCTCGACGACCTCCCCCAGCCGTACGTCCTCCCGCGCCTCAAGACCCCGCTCGCTCCGGGCCAGGAGCAGCAGCCCCTCGATGAGCCGCTCGCTGCGGCGGTTGCTGTCCAGCAGGACCTGCTTGACCTCGGAGGAGTCGTCCAGCCCGACCTGGATCGCGGTGCGCTGCGTGGCGAGCGGGGTCCGCAGCTCGTGCGAGGCGTTCGCGATGAACCGCCGCTGGCTGTCGAACGCCGCCTCCAGACGCCCCAGCAGCGCGTCGATCGTGTCGCCGAGCTCCTTCAGCTCGTCGTCGGGCCCGACTGCCGCGATCCTCCCCCAGGCTCCGTCCGGCGGGACCCCCACGTGCAGGTTCCGCTCCGAGAGCCGCCGTGCCCGCGCGGTCATCTCGTGGACCGGCCGCAGCATCCGCCCGGCGGTCCACCAGCCCACGACGACCGCGCCGAAGGCCATGACGACCAGGGCGAGGCAGGACCACATGAGCCACTGCTCGCCCGCCGCCCGGCTGACGTCGTCGCTCAGCCGGTACGCGGTGACCGTCTCGAACGGCGCCACCACCCGGACCCGCGCGGCGATCGCCTCCGCCTCCCCGTCCGTACCGGCCCGGGACAGCAGGTTGACGACCGCCAGCAGGCAGCCGCCGAGGACGACGAACACTCCCCCGTACACGAGCGCGATCCGGGTACGGATCGTGGATCCCGCTCCGAGGAGGCCGGCGCTCACAGCGCGTACCCCACGCCCTGCACCGTCCGGATCAGCGCGGGCTCGCCGAGCTTCGCGCGCAGCTTGCTCATGCAGACCCGTACCGCTCCCGTGAAGGGGTCGGTGTGCGCGTCCCAGGCGCGTTCCAGGAGCTCCTCGGCGGAGACCGTGGCGCCGTCCGCCTCCAGCAGGACCTGCAGCACGGAGAACTCCTTCGGGGAGAGGTCGAGCGCGCGGCCGTCCCTGGTCACGGTCCGCCGCACGGTGTCCATGGCGACCCCCGCCCGTTCCAGCTGCGGCGGTACGGGACGGGCGCTGCGCCGTCGCAGCGCGCGCACGCGGGACACCAGCTCGGGGAATTCGAAGGGCTTGCCGAGGTAGTCGTCGGCGCCGAGGTCGAGCCCCTCGACACGGTCCTCGGTCGAGGCGGAGGCGGTCAGCATCAGGATCCGGGTCCGGGCGGCCTGGGCGACGAGCCGGCGGGCGACGTCGTCGCCGTGGACGCGGGGCAGGTCGCGATCGAGGACGACGACGTCGTAGTCGTGCAGGCCCAGGTAGGCGAGGGCGGCGTCGCCGCTGTAGACGGTGTCGACGGCGAAGCCGGCCCGCCGCAGTCCGGTGGCGACGAGCTCGGCGAGGACCTCCTCGTCCTCGGCGACAAGTACGCGCATGATCTCTTCCTCGCTGCCGGTGGCCACGGCTCTTTCTACGGGGGCCAACGTTTCGGAAAGGTCTCCACGCTCCCGCGCCCCGTCCCACCCCTCGGTTATCGATGTGAGTGGATCTTGAACTGCCCGTTAGGATTTCGACCATGGCGGCCACTGGATCCGAGAAGCAGGGGGCGAAGGCGTTCTACGTCTCGACCCCCATCTACTACGTCAACGACGCTCCTCACCTGGGCCACGCCTACACGACCGTCGCAGGCGACGTGCTCACGCGCTGGCACCGTCAGCGCGGCGAGAAGGTGTGGTACCTCACCGGCACGGACGAGCACGGTCAGAAGATCATGCGCACGGCCGAGGCGAACAACGTCACGCCCCAGGCCTGGTGCGACAAGCTCGTCGAGGAGGCGTGGAAGCCCCTCTGGGAGCACCTGAACATCGCGAACGACGACTTCATCCGGACGACGGAGAAGCGGCACACGGACCGTGTGCAGGAGTTCGTGCAGGACCTGTACGACAAGGGCGAGATCTACAAGGGCGGGTACGAAGGCCCGTACTGCGTGGGCTGTGAGGAGTACAAGCTCCCGGGCGATCTCATCGAGGCCGAGGACGGCACGAAGCTGTGCGCCGTCCACAAGAAGCCGGTGGAGATCCTCAAGGAGGAGAACTACTTCTTCAAGCTGAGCGAGTACGGCCCGAAGCTGATCGAGTTCTACGAGTCGAACCCGGGCTTCATCCAGCCGGAGTCGGCCCGCAACGAGGTGCTGAACTTCGTCAAGCAGGGCCTTGAGGACCTCTCGATCTCGCGCTCGACGTTCGACTGGGGCGTGCCGGTCCCGTGGGACGACAAGCACGTGATCTACGTGTGGATCGACGCGCTGCTGAACTACGCGACGGCGGTCGGCTACAACGAGAACCCGGAGAAGTTCAACGAGACCTTCCCGGCCAACGTCCACCTCATCGGCAAGGACATCCTGCGCTTCCACGCGATCATCTGGCCGGCGATGCTGATGGCCCAGGGCCTGCCGGTTCCGGGCCGCGTGGCCGCGAACGGCTGGCTGATGGTCGGCGGCGAGAAGATGTCGAAGTCGAACCTGACGGGCATCAAGCCGCAGGACCTGACCTCGCACTTCGGCGTGGACGCGTACCGCTGGTACTTCCTGCGCGCGATCGCGTTCGGCCAGGACGGCTCGTTCTCCTGGGAGGACTTCACCGCCCGCTACACGAGCGAGCTGGCGAACGACTACGGCAACCTGGCGTCCCGGGTCGCGGCGATGGTCGGCAAGTACTTCGACGGCGCCCTGCCGGCCGCGACGGCCGACGGCGACGCGGAGAAGGCGATCCACGAGGGCCTGGCGAAGGCCGTCGCGACGGCCGACCAGAAGATCGGCGAGGAGCTGGACTTCCAGGGCGGCATCCTGGCGATCTTCGACTTCGTGAAGCAGGTCAACGGCTACATCACGGAGCAGGAGCCGTGGAAGGTCGCGAAGGACGAGTCGGAGACGGGCCGCGCCCGCCTGGCGACGATCCTGTACACGGCGGCCGAGTCGCTGCGCGGCGTCGCGGTCCTGCTGAACGCGATCATGCCGGAGACCTCCCAGAAGCTCTGGGACTCCCTGGGCGCGGAAGCGACCCTGGGCGCCCTGTCCACCCAGCCGGTCCAGTCGGCGGGCGACTGGGGCCGACTCCCGGCGGGCACGACGGTGACGAAGGGCGCGGTGCTCTTCCCGCGCCTGGAGGAGCCGAAGAAGGACTGACCCTCCTCCCGTACACACGGCCGTGGCCGCCGCCCCTTCCGGG